>JAITNE010000143.1 GCA_031290635.1 Tannerella sp.
ACCAAAGACGCTATCTACGTTTTCGAGTTTAAGTTGCAGCCCAACAGCACAGCTGAAGAAGCGCTTGCACAAATCGACGACCGCGGCTATCTTATCCCATATACCGCCGACCATCGCCGTCTTGTAAAGATTGGCGTCGAGTTCAGCAAAAAAGAACGCGGTATCAGCCGATGGCTCGTAACATAGTAAGCAGTAAGCTAATTCTCAGTCGTCTATGCCGTGCATTTTCCGACCGGATTCTTTTTCAATCTTTATAACTGCTTGGCGTAGAGCTTGTCGCATTTGTCGGCGCTCGCCTTCGGTCATTGTAATTGATGAAACATTTCCTTCGTCGTAATAGTTCTTGTAACTTGTCGCATGCTTGCTGTTATGATATTTATTGCGATAAGAAGGGCTGAACACCATGCTCAGCAAATGATTGAAATCAAAGCCTCCTATAACCCCTACTCCTGTTTCGCCGTTTACCGAGAAGCCACGACTACCCGGCGGCAGTTGCTCTATGAGTTTTTCTTTTTCCGACTTGGAAAGCATGATTGTCTGACTCTCGCATATCGAATCCATCTTGTCCATGTATAGAACGTACAATGCAAAGACGGCGGGCGGCATAGTGTAGGGGTCAACGCTGCGGATGCGCGTCGAATCAATAGCTCCCGCGTTGCTTAAATCCTTCAGCAGTTCGATTTTATCGCCCTCCTTAAACCACGACGGCAGGATCAGACGTCCCTCTTCGATAGCCTTCTTAGTAGCCTCATTGATACGCAGTTCCTGGCGTCCTTCGATGACGTTGAGCAACCATATTGTATCTTCCTTACTCCATTCCTGAGCCTTTGCCGTTGTTGCCGTAAAGCAGGCTACAACAGCCATTACGCATAATAATTTCAGTTTTGTCGCCATAATAATTCAGTTATATAAACGTACAAATATAAGAAAAATAATCGAATAATTTAGATAGCTGTTGAAAACTTTATTATGCTATGTGGATTTATTTGTATAAATTTGCAGCGATATGAAGGCATTTACACACTTACACGTACATACGCAGTACTCACTGTTAGACGGTCAAGCGTCCATTGACGGCCTTATCGAAAAGGCTCAAAAAGATGGGATGAAAGCGCTTGCCATGACCGACCATGGAAACATGTTCGGCGTCAAGGAGTTTTTCAACAAGATAAAGAAGAAAAACAGCAAACACACGGGCATTATCAAGGATTGCGAGAAAGAACTTCTACAGTTGCAGAATAAGACAAGCCCTAACAATGAAGATGACGAGAGAATAGCCAAGTTGGCGCATAAAATCAAGGAAGAAGAACAGCAGTTATTCAAGCCGATAATAGGTTGCGAGTGCTATTGTGCACGCAACGGACGGCACGTCAAGGAAGGAAAAGAAAATCAGAGCGGTTGGCATATTATCCTGTTAGCCAAGAACTTGCAAGGATATAAAAATTTGATAAAGATGGTATCGAACTCGTGGACTGAAGGTTTCTATTCGCGTCCACGAATAGACAAAGAGTTGCTGGAAAAATATCACGAAGGTGTGATTGCAAGTTCGGCTTGTCTGGCAGGCGAGATACCGCGTCATATTCAGGCGGGCGACATGCAGAAAGCCGAAGCGTCGGCATTGTGGTTCAAGAACCTTTTCGGAGACGATTTCTATCTTGAATTGATGCGCCACGAGACCCACAACGCGAATGCGGCACAAGACGTTTATCCGCGTCAGGTTGAAATCAACAAGGCGTTAATCGAGATAGGCCGCAAGCACAACATCAAGTTGATAGCCACTAACGACGTACATTTTCTTAATGAAGAAGACGCCGATGCACATGAGATACTGCTCTGCCTCAGTACCGGCAAAACCCTGAATGATACAGACCGTATGCGCTATACGCGACAGGAATGGTTCAAGACTGCCGCCGAGATGAACGCTATCTTCCACGACCTTCCGGAAGCGCTCGACAATACAATGGATATAGCCAACAAAGTGGAGTTTTATAATATCGATTCGCCTGCATTGATGCCGTTTTTCGAGATTGACGCCGCTTTCGGAACGGAAGAAGCATATCGCGAAAAATATGACGAAAAAGCCCTTATCGAAGAATTTAAGGGAGAAAAAAATTATATACGTCTGGGCGGCTACGACAAGGCCTTGCGCATCAAACTTGAAGCCGATTATCTGACACATCTCACATACGAAAGAGCGCCTGCCCGCTACGGAAGCGAACTGACGGACGAACTAAGGGAACGTATTGATTTCGAATTGCAAACAATGAAGAGCATGGGTTTTCCGGGCTATTTCCTTATCGTTCAGGACTTTATACAGACTGCTCGCCGTATTGGAGTATCTGTTGGACCGGGTCGCGGCTCAGCGGCAGGCTCGGTAGTGGCTTACTGTCTGGGGATTACCGACATCGACCCTCTAAAATACGACCTGCTGTTTGAACGTTTTCTTAATCCCGATCGTATTTCAATGCCTGATATAGACATAGATTTCGATGATGACGGACGTGGCGAGGTCTTGAAATGGGTAACTGACAAATACGGCTCCGACCGCGTGGCGCATATCATTACTTACGGCACTATGGCTACAAAGTCTGCTATTGCTGATGTAGCGCGGGTGCTGAATTTGGGGCTATCGGAATCCAACCGTCTGAAGAAACTTGTGCCCGACCGTATGCCCGCCGGAAGTGATGGCAAGCCGGCCAAGCAGACTGTCGCCAACTGTGTAAAATATGATAGCGCGTTCAAGGCGGAGGCCGAGAGCAAGGTTAATCCATTGATACGCGAAACGCTGAAATTTGCAGGTCAGTTGGAAGGCACTGTTCGCAACACCGGCGTTCATGCCTGCGGTATCATTATCGGTCGGCAACCTATATCCGACATTGTGCCGGTGGCGACTGCCGAAGATAAGAGTTCAGGCGAAAAGGACAAGAAACTGCTTGTTACGCAATACGAAGGCACGGTTATTGAAGAGACAGGGCTGATAAAGATGGATTTTCTTGGTTTGAGGACACTTTCGATAATCAAGGAAGCGCTCGCAAACATCAAGCAGACAACCGGCAAAGAGATAGATATAGACCATATAGATATTGAGGACAAAGATACCTACAAACTGTTTTGCGAAGGCCGTACGACGGCTACTTTTCAGTTTGAATCACCCGGCATGCAAAAGTATTTAAAAGACTTACAACCATCTAAGTTTGAAGACCTTATAGCAATGAATGCGCTCTATCGTCCCGGCCCTATGGATTATATCCCGTCGTTTATCGAACGCAAACACGGACGCGCCAAGATAGAGTACGACATCCCGGTAATGAAGCGATATCTGGAAGATACTTACGGCGTTACGGTCTATCAGGAACAGGTGATGCTTTTGTCGCGTCTGCTGGCCGACTTCACACGTGGCGAGAGTGATACGCTGCGCAAGGCGATGGGTAAGAAGGATATTGACAAGATGAACGAGTTGAAGGATAAATTTCTCACGCAGGGCGTTGAGCTTAAAGGTCACAACAGTAAGGTACTGGAAAAAATCTGGGCTGACTGGGAGAAATTCGCCAAATATGCTTTCAACAAAAGTCACGCTACCTGCTATTCGTGGATAGCGTTCCAAACGGCCTATCTCAAGGCGCATTATCCTTCGGAATACATGGCGGCTGTATTGAGCCGTAACTTGTCAAATATCAAGGAGATAACCAAACTGATGGACGAATGTCGTTCTATGGAATTGCAAGTACTTGGTCCCGACGTCAACGAATCATTCGTCAAGTTCGGCGTCAACAAAAAAGGCGATATACGCTTCGGACTTGTTGCCGTCAAGGGCGTTGGAGAGGGCGCCGTACAGAACATCATCGACGAGCGTGAGAAGAATGGAGCATATAAGGATATTTACGATTTCGTAGAGCGTGTGGATATGACGAAATGCAACAAGCGGGTATTCGAAAGCCTCGCATTATCAGGCGGTTTCGACAATCTCGGCTTGGGTCGCGAAGCATTCGTTGCGACCAACGAAAAGGGCGATACTTTTATTGAGGTGCTTATGCGCTATGGCGCTAAATATCAATTAGATAGCCAGACGGCGAGCAACTCGCTTTTTGGCGGCGACCAGGCGGTTATTATTTCCAAGCCTGCCCCGCACAAATGCGAGCAGTGGAACGACCTCGACCGCCTGAACAAGGAGAAAGACCTGATAGGCATATACTTATCTGCGCATCCTTTGGACGATTATCGCATAGCGCTCACTCACGTCTGCAACACAGGGATGGCGGATGTTAAGGACAAATCGGCGCTTCGAGGACGCGACTTGATGATGGGCGGCATCGTTACTGCCATTCGCGACGGAAGGACTAAGCAAGGCAAGCCTTATAGCATCCTTACACTTGAAGATTTCACCGGTAGTGGAGAAATAGCCCTCTTCGGAAAGGATTTTGAGACATACGCCACCTTCGGACGTATCGGTTTGTATCTATTGATAAGAGGGAGAGTCGATTCCGGACAGTGGGGCAAGGATGATTATTTTCGCATTCATTCAATCACACAGTTGCAGGACGAGAAAGACAAACTTATTCAAAGTTTTGGTATATCTCTGTCAATCAATGATTTGAAAGATACAACGATTGCCGATTTGGAGGCGATATTAAAGAATGATAAAAGTAAGAAGACTAAGGACAGCAAGA
>JAITNE010000153.1 GCA_031290635.1 Tannerella sp.
GCGCTCTGGGGATTTGGGATTTATTTCACCTACATCTATCTCGAAGACAAACTGTGGGTCTTTGTGCTCTCTTTTGTCCTTTATTCATCGACGCTTGTCCTCTGGCGCAAGATTCGCACTTACCTCTTTTACCGCTTCGCCGGAAGCAAAACGGTGCGCTATATCAACCGCGTTATCTTCTGGTCTTTGCCTTTGCTTATATTGTTCGGCTTCTTCAAAAAGCTCGATAATCCTTCGATGACGGCTGTTATCGCCGTTGTCTGGGCGCTGGGACTTGCTATCTATGTTACTTCGCAGCGCGTCTATGAGAGGAATATCAATATTGAACGTATAACCGGACGTTTGGCCGGACTTCGACGCTCGCTTTATCGTCTTGTGATGAGCGTGCCGCTGATTGGCAAACGACGCCGGCCGTTTAAGGCTCTGCGCGGTATTTCGTTTAATATTAAAACCGGTATGTTCGGTTTGCTTGGACCTAACGGCGCAGGCAAGTCAACTTTTATGCGTATTATTACAGGTATTCTTGAGCAGAGTTACGGCTCTATCTGGATTAACGGTCTGGATACGCGCATCTATCGTGAGGAGTTGCAAAGTCTTATCGGTTTCCTGCCTCAGGAGTTCGGTACTTACGAAAATATGTCGGAATGGGAGTTTCTGGATTATCAATCTATCCTGAAAGGTCTGACCGACCCGAAGCAACGCGCCGAGCGTATAGAATATGTACTCAAAGCTGTTCACATGTATGACCGTCGTGATGACAAGATCGGTTCTTTTTCGGGAGGTATGAAGCAACGTATCGGTATAGCGCTGATATTGCTGCATCTTCCGCGTATTCTCGTAGTAGATGAACCGACCGCCGGACTTGACCCCCGCGAGCGCATACGCTTCCGCAACTTGCTGGTAGAACTTAGTCGCGACCGTATCGTCATCTTCTCGACGCATATTATTGAGGATATTTCATCGTCCTGTAATCAGGTTGTGGTTATCAATAAGGGCGACCTGAAGTATTTCGGCGAGCCTGAGGAGATGGTTAGCATGGCTACGGGCAAGGTCTGGCAGTTTCGTATTGACAAGGAGGCTTTCGACCGCGAACTCGACAAGTCGCTCGTAGTGCATAATATTCAGGACGGCGACCATATTCAGGTGCGCTATCTGTCCTCAACATTACCTTACGCAGGCGCTGTGCAGGTAGAAGCTAACCTCGAAGACGCCTACTTGTGTCTGTTGAAAAATATGTAGGGGCTTGCCTCTGCCCAAAATTTATAGATAATTAGAAATTAAGATTATGGCTCGAAACAAGTATATTACACTCGTAAGCAGCATCATTCGCTACAACCTCAAAATCATTTTTGCAGGCAAGTTTTTCTGGTTCTTGCTTGCCGCATTTGCATTCTTCGCTTTCTTTATGTTTCAGGAAGCGTGGAATCGCAACGAAATCAACGAAGGAACTATCTACAGTCTGTTGATGTTTCCTTGCCTGCTGTTGATTTTCTACCCCGTCGTCTTCGGCATACAGAATGACGACGACAACCGTATCCTCGAAATCATATTCGGCATCCCCAACTATCGTTACAAAGTCTGGGGAGTACGCATGTTGATGGTTTATGTATCCAACTATTTCATCATACTTCTGTTTGCTTACATAGCCCGGTTGTTGCTTTACCCCGTCAACATTTTTGAGATGGCCGCCCAGCTCATCTTCCCGATGTTGTTTTTCGGCAACCTCGCGTTTATGTTCTCTACAATCACCCGTAGCGGCAACGGCACGGCGGTAATAATGATACTGCTTGGTCTCGTCTTTTTCATCTTTATGAACGCCGCCGATTTCCTCCGAACCTCGCTTTGGAACGTCTTCCTTAACCCATTCACCCTCCCAACTAACGTACACCCTCTCATCTGGCAGAGCACCATCCTTGAGAGCCGTATATTCCTGATGACAGCCGCCGTCATCTTCCTGCTTGTCGGCCTTCTCAATCTTCAAAAGCGCGAAAAGTTCGTGTAGATAGATAGCAAACAAATTCCACGAACTTTTTTACTCGCCGGAAGCCGAAATATCATCTTACGCGTAAGATGAAGCCAACCGTCTCTCCGGGAAACAATCTTACGCGTAAGATGAAGCCACAGACTCTCCGGGAAACAATCTTACGCGTAAGATGAAGCCACAGACTCTCCGGGATACAATCTTCGGCCGAAGATGTGCCCTGCAACCTTGCGTGCCGTCAGGTACGAAGCAATCTCTCCGACTTGTCGAAATAAAATTCTTTATATCTGGGGATATTCAAATAATTATAGTACTTTTGTAACCTAAATTAAACGATTATGAGATACTTATTTGTTTCTATTTTGTGCGCGATTACGCTGACAGCTTCTTCTGTTCAGCTATCTTCAAGTGACGACGATAAAGCTGCCGGATACAAGATCTGCGAGGCTCCGAAAGTCGCCGACGATAAACTGTTTGACGCTATCATCAGCAAATACAAAGGCAAGGTAGTGCTGGTCGATTTCTGGGCTACATGGTGCGCTCCATGCCGTTCGGCTATCAGCCAGACCGAACCGCTGAAAGAAAAGGATTTGAAGAACAAGAATTTAGTCTTCGTCTATCTTACCGGCCCTTCTTCGCCCGAAGAGACATGGCGAGAGATGCTCGTCAACATCAAAGGCGAGCATTACAGGGTCAGCAAGGAGCAGTGGCAGTATGTATGCAGGAAGTTCGGTATCGACGGCATCCCCTCTTATGTGGTGGTCGATAAGAGCGGCAAGTACGAACTGCGCAACGACTTGCGCAACCATGAGACACTGAAGAACGTTCTTTTAGAAAAACTTAAATAAATCAATGGAATCATTGCTATGGCATTCAACAGAAGAGAATTTATTAAGACGGGAGGGCTTATGTTAGGAACATTAGCCGTACCCTCATTGACGGACGCTATGACAACTGCGACGGCTCGCGTACACTCGGCGACGATGAGTCTTGCGATGGATCATTTCGGCGTTACCGACAATCAACTGCAACAGACGCTTTCAGCCGCTCTTGAAAAGGGCGCTGACTATGCCGATCTGTTCTTTGAACATACTTTTACTAACAGCTTGACCTTGCAGGACGGGACAGTCAACCGCGCCTCGTCCAATATCGACTTCGGTATGGGTGTGCGCGTCGTTGCAGGCGACCAGACGGGTTATGCCTATATCGAAAATATCACCCCTGAAGAGATGCTCAAAGCGGCTCGCACAGCGGCTCGCATAGCTAACGCCACAGGAGTGAAAACGCCGGTCGCGCTTACGGATATTGATATTCACAACAGCTTCTACAAGGTCAAAACGGCATGGGAAGAGGTTGCGGTCAACGAAAAGATGCCTTATTTGCAGAAGATTAACGACCGCATGTTTGCCGCCGACAAGCGTATAACAAAGGTTTCGGCATGGTTTAGCGATTCTACTTCGCATATCATGTTCTGCAACTCCGAAGGGCAGCATTACTACGACTATCGTCCTATGGCAAATATCGGCGCGCAGTGCATAATGATCGACAACGGCCGCACTGAGAGCAACTCATCCTCGCGTTCGCTGCGTACAGGAGCGGAGTTTCTGACGGATGAACTAATCGACGCCATCACTGCGGAAGCGGTTGAAAAGACCTCTATCCTCTTCGACGCCGTCAAGCCTAAGGGAGGCGAGATGCCCGTAGTAATGGGCGCAGGAGGCTCTGGCATACTGCTGCATGAAGCCATTGGTCACGCTTTCGAGGCTGACTTCAATCGCAAGAATACTTCTATATTTTCGGACAAACTCAATCGGACGGTCTGCAATAAGAACATCAATATCGTTGATGACGGCACTATCCCTTTCAATCGCGGCGCAATCAATATTGACGACGAGGGCAATCGCGGCGACAAGACATATATCGTGCGCGAAGGCGTGCTGACGAGTTATCTGCACGACCGCATCAGCGCTCGGCATTACGGCGTCGCGCCAACCGGCAACGGTCGCCGCGAATCGTTCCGCAACCTGCCTATTCCCCGCATGAGGGCTACGTATATGGAAGCCGGAAACTACAGCGAAGAAGAGATAATAGCTGCGGTGAAGAACGGCGTTTACGTGCAGAACTTCACTAACGGTCAGGTGCAGATAGGTGCAGGCGACTTTACTTTCTTCGTCAAGAACGGATATCTTATTGAAAACGGCAAACTCACGCAGCCGATAAAGGATATTAATATCATCGGCAACGGTCCTAAAGCGCTTGCCGACATCACAATGACAGGCTCAAACTTTAAAATGGACGAAAGCTCGTGGACATGCGGCAAGGACGGTCAATCCTGCCCCGTAACACTCGGTATGCCATCGGCCTTAGTCGGTAAACTAACAGTAGGAGGAGAAAGTTAAAATGATAACAAAGACACAAAAAGAACTTGCCGGATGGGCTATGGAGTATGCCCTGCGCAACGGCTGCCGGGCAGCGAGCATCAGCGTTTACAATAACTCCACGACGTCATTTGAAGTATGTAACATGAAGATAGACCGCCTGCAACAAGCCTCCGAAAACGGACTTGGCATACAGTTGTTTGTCGATGGACGATATGCTTCTATCTCGACAAACCGTTTAGACAAAAGTGAGTTGGAACGGTTTATCAAAAACGGTATCGAATCGACCCGCTACCTCGCCGAAGACCTCGCACGGACGCTGCCTGAGACCTCGCTGTACTACAAGGGCGGACTGCCCGACCTGCAACTCTACGACAGTAAGTTTGCCGACCTGCAACCCGACGACAAACTTGCTAACGCCATGCGTGCCTGCGACGAAATAATGGACAAGGACAAGCATGTTGTCTCCTCAAGTTCATCCTATTCCGACGGCGACGCCTTCAGTTATCGCATCACAAGTAACGGTTTCGAGGGCGAAGCGGCTGCCTCCAACTTCAGTATCTATGCCGAAGCCAGCATCAAAGGCGACGGCGACGCCCGTCCAAGCGCGTATTGGTATGAGACCTCGCTTTTCATTAACGACCTGCAAAAGGACGGCATTGGAAAGAAGGCATTGGAACGGGCTTTGAGCAAGCTCGGACAGAATAAGACGGCTTCGGCACAGATGCCGATGGTGGTAGATTATCTCAACTCGTCGCACCTGCTCTCGCCGGTTATCGGCGCTATCAACGGCTCGGCCATACAACAGAAAAACTCGTTTATGCTCGACAAGAAAGGACAACAGGTTTTTGGCGACAAAATGAATATCATCGACGAGCCTCACCTGCTTAAATCGCATGGCGCACGCTACTTCGACAATGAGGGTGTAGCCACGCAACGGCGCTCGGTCTTCGACAAAGGTCTGCTCAACGATTATTATATCGATACCTACTACGCCAAAAAGATGAGCGTACAACAAACTATCAGCGGGCCTTCGCTGCTGACTATGCCGCTAGGCGTAAAAGACCTGACCGAATTAGTGTCGTCTGTTCCGAAAGGCATACTTGTAACCGGCTTCAATGGCGGCAACTGCAATCCTACTACGGGCGATTTCTCGTATGGCATCGAAGGTTACCTTATTGAGAACGGTCAAACGACGCAACCCGTCAACGAAATGAATATCACCGGCAACATGCTCACACTATGGAGCAAGCTCGTCGAAGCAGGCAACGATCCGCGCCTCTCATCCAATTGGCGCATCCCCTCGCTGCTGTTTGATAATGTCGATTTTAGCGGGACATG
>JAITNE010000189.1 GCA_031290635.1 Tannerella sp.
ACATGAATCCCCTGACGGGGATTAAAGGGTGGTGATAATCATCGTTTCTATTGATATGAATCCCCTGACGGGGATGCGCCGTCTTGATTGCGGTATATCAGGCAATATGTAAATCCTGCCAATTCTGCCGATTCTGTGAATACATCCCTGTCGGGGATGCCCAGGCAATATGTAAATCCTGCAAATTCTGCCGATTCTGTGAATACCTTTAAATTACTTTGAACTCGTACTGTTGGCTCAGCAGCCATTCGATGGCTTTGGGCAGGGCTTCTTCGATGCGGCCGACGGCTTTGAGGGAATCGTGAAAGACTATGATTGAGCCGTTGCGGGTGTAGCGACAGACGTTGTTGAAAACCCCGCGAGCGGTCATGTGCGGACTGTAGTCGCGGGTTACCACGTCCCACATCACTACTTTGAACATCCTCCCCAGCCGCAGCATCTGAGGGTAACGCATGTGGCCGTGTGGAGGACGGAAGAGGCGACTGTCGATGTAACGGGCGGCTTCGGCTACGTTGCGGACGTAGTCGCACGAACGGTAACGGACGCCCTGAATATGGTTGTGCGTGTGGTTGCCTGCATGGTGGCCGCGTGCCAGAATATCGTCGTAGAGGTCGGGATGCTTGCGCACGTTGTCGCCTACGCAAAAGAAGGTAGCTTTCACGTTGAAGCGGTCAAGAAGGTCGAGTATCCACGGCGTCATTTCGGGGATAGGCCCGTCGTCGAAAGTGAGATAAACGCATTTGGGACTGCCTTTGGCGGCAGGCATCTTCCAGATAGCCCCCGGAAACAGCCATCTGTATATCCGGGGTGGTTGTTCGATAATCATCGTCTGTTACTTCTTTTGGCTGCCTGAAAACTTGTTGTAATATTGATTCCACTTGTCCATGTAGGACTGCGCAAAGTCCTTGTCGAACTGGTTAAAGGTTATGATGTAACGTCTTGTCCACTCAAGGTCTCTTCCCAGGTCGTTGAGCACCGTGCTGCGAAGCGACGGCTTGAGCCGCAGCATCCAGTCTATCGAAGTCATCTGCCGGTCAATGATGAGTTTGCCTATCTTCTTGGCTTTCTCGACCTGCTCCAACTGCAGGTAAAGCTGTGCAATGTCGAATGATGAAGCCAGATAAGGCACATTTTCGTCGGGCATAACTTCGACGCAACGGTCGAGTACGCGCAGGGCGTCGTCCGGCTTGCCTTCCTTAATAAGCTTTTCGGCAAGGGCGGCAAAGATATAGCTGCGCTGACCCGTACACATGTTCATCGTAGTTTGTTCGAGGTACAGGCCGGGCTTTTCGAGTCCTCCCCAGCGGAACTTGTTCATCACGTTATCATACATCTTCCTCGTATTATAATACAGGTCGAGGCTGTCGTTGGTATTCAGCGGCACTATCTGCATTGCCAGACCGGTAAGCTGCAAATGTCCTTCAAATAAATGATGAACCGACGGCGGCACTGTCCTTGCATAATACATCGGACGTTCCCACTTGTTTGTGTTGAGCATGTCGAGCGTGATTGCGTCCACCTTGGATAAACCGTTCTTGCCTGCAAAGTTGAAGTTCAGTTCGGGCAGGATGTAAGGCAGATATTCGGGATTGACGACCCTGTTCTGCGCTACGGCAGCCGAATCGACCCTGAAGGTCAGCTTATCGGCAGGCAGATAGTCATGCATCTCGTTGCCTATGTCTATCTTCGACTTGGGGCTGTCGCTCTTGATAAACGTGAGCGCCGTGCCGACGCTTACAGGCTTGGCATTCTCAGCAGCTATGATGTAGATATAGTCGCGTTTGCCGTAGATGTATTCTTTATACTCCCAGGATATGGGCAGCGGCTCCGAATTGTAGGCCTGGCGTTTCATCTGATTGATATACCAGTCGGTCTGCAGGTAGGAGGTGTTGCAGACGCGCACGTCGGTACGCACGCCTTCGACTTCCTGAACGTACCACAGCGGGAAAGTGTCGTTATCGCCGTGTGTAAAGATGATGGCGTCAGGCTCGCACGATTCCAGATAGTTTCGGCCTACGTCGCGCGCTATGTAGCGGCCTGAGCGGTCGTGGTCGTCCCATGTTTGCGACACCATCTGCAAAGGTATCAGCAGGCACAGGAGCGACGCCAGCGAACCGGATACGAGCCGGTTAAGCCCGGCTTTCTCTATCAGTTGCGCTACGCCCGCCACGCCGATGCCTATCCAGATACAGTAGGCGTAGAACGAGCCGGCGAAGGCATAGTCGCGCTCGCGGGGCTGGAAGGCGTACTGATTAAGATACAGTACGATGGCTACGCCGGTCATAAAGAAGAGCATGAATATTATCCAGAAACTCTGAATGCCGCGCTCGTCTTTCTTCATCACCTGAAAGAGTATGCCGGCGATGCCGAGCAGCAGCGGCAGAAGGTAGTATTTGTTGTGTCCCTTGTTGTTGGCTATGTCGAAGGGCATGTTGTCCTGAGGACCAAGTCGAGGCTCGTCCAGAAGAGGGATGCCTGTTATCCAGTTGCCGTTGAGGATGTCGCCGTAGCACTGCTTGTCGTTCTGACGACCGGCGAAGTTCCACATAAAGTACCTCCAGTACATGAAGTTAAGTTGATAGCTAAACAGGAAACGCAGGTTTTCAACGAAAGCAGGCCGCATCACGGTAGTGGTTTCACCGTTGCCTGCAGTGATTTTCACCGGTATGCCTTTCACTTCTCCCCATGACTTGTAGTTTTCTACGTGTTCCGATTCATTGTTGCTCCACATGCGCGGAAAGAGCATGCAGGTCTCGTCGATGTATTCTACGCGGTCGTTTGTTGCGGAGATAAAATAGCGGTCTTTTTCGGATGTATTTTCCTTGATAACGCGAGTCCATGTAGGAACTCCGGGAGTCGTTACCGGAAGATAATAGCGTCCCTTCAGTTCACGCTTGATTTCGGAAACATAAGTTCGACCGTATATCAGCGGGTTCTCGCCGTATTGCTCGCGGGCAAGATAGCCGCGCAGGGCGAAGATGTTGTCGGGCTTGTTCTGATTCATCGGCGTGTCGGAGGTTGCACGGATAAGTATCAACGCAAAGGTCGAGTATCCGATTACAATCACAAACAGGGACACAAGTATCGTATTCAATGCCTTGACATTAACTTTCTTGTACCACCGGAACATAAACAGCGTCAGGGCTGCTATCAGCAGGACGCCCGGCAAGTAGCCGCTGCCTACGAAAGGTATTCCGAGCAGGGATACTGCAAGGATAAAGGAGATTTTGATGTTGCGGGCGTTGATTTCAGTTCGCATCGTCTCCCAAACAGACCATCCGAGTACGCCGGCGACGGTCAGCACATAGATGAATACGCCTGTGTTGTACGGCATTCCCAAGCCGTTGACAAACAGCAGCTCGAACCACCCGCATACTTCGACCAGCCCCTGCACTATGCCGTAAAGCATGATGAATATCATCGCAAAGGATACCAGAAGTGCGTAAACAGTTCCCTTCGGAGTAGGGCTGGGATACTTCTTGTAGTAGTAAACCAGCACGATTGCGGGGATACAGAGCAGGTTCAACAAGTGAATACCTATGCTCAACCCCATCAGATAGGCGATGAGTATTATCCACCGGTCGGCGTGTGCCTTGTCGGCGTGCTCTTCCCACTTGAGGATAAGCCAGAAGACGACGGCCGTAAATAGCGAGGATGAGGCATAAACCTCGCCCTCGACAGCGCTGAACCAGAAGGTGTCGCTGAAGGTGTAAGCCAGTGAGCCGACGAGTCCGCAGCCAAGTATCAGTATGGCTTGCGGCAGCGCGAGTTCCCTGTCGCTCTTGACTGCCAGACGGCGCGTTAGGTGCGTTATCGTCCAGAAGAGGAACAGGATAGTGAGAGCGCTGCAGACAGCCGACATCGAGTTGACCATCTTGGCTACATTAGCCGGCTCCGAAAAGTGGGAAAAGACATTGGCTACAAGCATAAAGAAAGGCGCACCGGGAGGATGCCCTACTTCGAGCTTGTAAGAAGAGGTGATAAACTCACCGCAATCCCAAAAACTGACTGATGGCTCGATGGTCATCAAGTAAACTGTTGCTGCTATCGCAAAGACGATAAGGCCAAGCAAGTTGTTCGCTAATTGAAACTTTTTCATTATGTTATCGTTATTAATCCGTGACTATAGTTTGGTTATGATGTTTAATGCCGTTTGATTCTGCCGTTTGATTTCAGACCTTGTTGTTTGATTTCAGACTGCAAAGATAACGATATTATCTCAATATTATTACGATTTTATGATTATTTACGATTTGAGGGAAGGAAAGAGTTGGAGGGAATTAACAGGAGATTGCTTCGTATCTTACAATGACGGAGCGAGAGACAGAGATTGTATTCCGCGCAAATCCATTAAATCCCGCAAAAACGGGACAAGTCCTGCGGCATTCCGCAAGGGCGGAACAAGTCCTGCGTGCTAATATAATGTCTATCCTCTGACGGGTACCGTATGGGTAGCTATCCCGAGCAAAAAGGCAGCTGCAAATTTCAATCCGGCAGGTGACGGAGCAAAATCGTCAGGTGACGGAGCAAATTCGGCAGGCGACGGAGCAAAATCGTCAGGTGACGGAGCAAAATCGTCAGGCGTCGGAACAAAATCGTCAGGTGACGGAGCAAAATCGTCAGGTGACGGAGCAAAATCGTCAGGTGACGGAGCAAACTCGTCAGGTGACGGAGCAAAATCGTCAGGTGACGGAGCAAGTAAAACGGGCGTCAATTTGTTCCGCTCTTATGTAGTAGATTATCTTGCGTAAATCAATTAAATCCCGTAAGGGAGGAACAAGTCCTGCGTCATTCCGCAAGGGCGGAACAAGTCCCGCGTGCCGATTAACTTTTGAGGCGCTTTGACGTAATCAAAAGAAATGAGCGCAACAGTCAATCTCTTGTCTGTTGCGCTCATCCGGTTTAAGAGTCAATGTTGATGCGACCTTCTCAATTCTCAACTCTCAATTCTCAATTCCTCTTACTTGCTTGTCAGTTGCTGTATCACATCCTGATTAGCCTTGCGTACTTCCGCTTCCTTAATCTTGATTAACTTGCGGTCGTAGGTCATCAAACCGTTAACTTCACCCTCTACATCGGTAGTCTGAGTATAAACTGCAGCCGAGTATCCGCGCTTGACAAGGTCTTTCAACTCTTTGGCGTACTTGACGTACTCAGCCGTTACCTCGTCTTCGTTCTTGAACTGCACGTAACCCCAGTTGCGCTTGTCCCACCACAAATGACTTTCCTTGGCAAGACCTATGCCGCCGTATTCTCCCAGAACATTTACCCGCTCGGCGTCAAACAGATACATGTTAGGATTAGGATAGTTGTGAAGGTCGAAAATATCGCCGCAACGACGGTGATTGCCGCCACTTGCAGGATTAACTAAACGCGAAGGGTCGTAGATCTTCGTCCACTCGACAGTCTTCTCGGTGTCGAACTGCCCCCAACCCTCGTTGAATGGCACCCAGACTACAACCGAAGGGTTAGAGATGCACAAATCCATGATTTCTTTCCACTCGGCATAATAGTTGTCGCGCGACTCCTGAGTGCGATCCTTGTCGGTTCCGCCGTTATACTGATGAGGCGCCCAGTGATTGCCGAGGTCGCCGCTGGGCATGTCCTGCCAGACGAGCATGCCCTCGCGGTCGCAGTGATAGTACCAGCGCGCAGGCTCTACCTTGACGTGCTTGCGTATCATGTTGAAGCCCCATTCCTTCGTCTTTTTGATGTCGAAGAGCAAAGCCTCGTCGGTAGGCGCAGTGTAAAGCCCGTCAGGCCACCAGCCCTGATCGAGCGGCCCATACTGGAATAAATCCTTGTTGTTCAACTGCAAACGTACAAGGCCATCATCACCCCTCTTAGTCGAAATCTTGCGGAAAGCGGCGTACGACTTAACCTCGTCAATGGTCTTGCCCGCCGACGAAACCGTTATCTGCAAGTCGTAGAGGTAAGGATTCTGCACATCCCACAGGGTAGGATTCTCTATTGCCAGCCTCAAGCCGTAACCGGCGACGCCCTTAGCCGCAGCCAGCGTCTTGCCCTTGTCGGTCAACCGCGCTTCGATGATGTCGGTAGAGTGACATAGCGACGTGGATACCGTTATATTCAGCGTTTTGCTGTCGATATCAGGCACAGTCTTGACGGCGGTGATGTGGTTTACGGCGACCGGCTCTATCCATACCGTCTGCCAGATACCCGTAACCGGCGTGTACCAGATGCCTTCGGGACGATTGACCTGCTTGCCGCGCGGCTGGAAACCACGGTCGGTCGGATCCCATACCCGTACTACAAGCTTGTGCTTTGCCTTGCCGAGCAGGAAAGGCGTTACATCAAACGAGAACGGCGTGTAACCACCCTTGTGAGAGCCTATCAGAATGTCGTTGACGAAAACGTCGGCCTTCCAATCTACTGCCCCGAAATTAAGGACAACGTTCTTGCCTTTCCATGCGGCCGGAACGGTGAACTCGCGATGATACCAGAGTTCTTTCTTGTCGCCAACCTCTTTCATCACGCCCGAAAGCGATGATTCAACAGCGAATGGCACGAGAATTTGACCCTCGAACGCGGCCGGCTCTACAGCTCCGCGCTCGGTAACGGCATAGTCCCAGAGACCGTTAAGGTTGCTCCACTGACTGCGTTCAATCAGCGGGCGGGGATATTCCGGCAGTACGTTCTGCGGATTGACCTGCTCAGCCCACTGAGTTTTGATTTTGTCTCCCTGCGGAGACCATTGGGAATGTGCGCTAATAGCTACTAAAGTCGCACAAATCATTAAAGATACTTGTTTTGTATTCATGATTATAATGTATTATTAGAAGTCGCAAAGATAGGGTTTTTTTTTGAAAAAGCGGTAAAGGCGAAGTTTTTTTTGTCCTCCGGAGATGTTTTTTTATCCTCTGTCGAAAAAAAAAAATCGCTTTTTATGCTTGTAATTCAAATTTTTTCTCTATTTTTGCAGCGTCTTAGGTCATACCGAAATGGGAGTGACGAGACATCGTTGTGCAATAAAGGCATGAAAATCAATAGATTTGCAATAGTTGGAGGAGGTCATATAGGCAAACGTCATGCCGAAATGATATGCCGCGAAAAAGGAGCTGAACTTGTCGCATTCTGCGACGTCAAACCCTTGTCAGAGCTTGGTTTGGATGATTACAAGGCGCTTTTCTTCGATAGTTTTGATAAACTGCTCCACAGCAACACCCCCTTAGATGTTATAAGTATATGTACGCCGAACGGACTTCATGCTCAAATGGCTATCAAAGCCGTCGAAGCCGGTTTCCACGTGATAGTAGAGAAACCTTTGGCGCTGACGGTCAGCGACGCCGAAAAAGTCGCTTTCGCCGGACTGAAACACCAAAAACAGATATTCTGCGTAATGCAAAACCGCTACTCGCCACCCTCCGTCTGGATTAAGGAAGTGATTGATTCCGGTCAACTCGGCAAGATTTACATGGTTCAACTCAACTGCTACTGGAATCGCGACCATCGATACTACCAATCCGGCGGCTGGCACGGTACAAAAGACCTCGATGGAGGCACTCTTTTCACACAATTCTCTCATTTCGTAGATATTATGTATTGGCTATTTGGCGACATAACAGATATTTCGGCGCGTTTCGCTGATTTCAACCACTCCGAACTGACCGACTTTGAAGATTCGGGCATAGTAAATTTTCGTTTTGTGGACGGTGGCGGCATAGGTTCGCTGTCCTATTCTACCTCAGTCTGGGACTGCAACCTCGAAAGCAGCATGACAATTGTCGCCGAAAACGGCAGTGTCCGCATTGGCGGACAATATATGGACAAGGTCGAATACTGCCACATCAAGAACTACGAAATGCCCGCGCTGCAACCCACTAACCCCGGCAACGACTATGGCTCATATAAAGGCTCTGCTCAAAACCATCATTACGTCATCCGCAATGTAGTAAGCGTGTTGTCCGACGACCATTCCGCCTCAATAACAACAAACGTCCTCGAAGGCATGAAAGTTGTCGATATCATTCAACGCATTTATGCACAAAAATAAGAACACATGAGAAGTCAGGAAGTCAAAGATTACATTCGCGAGCGAGCGTCGATGTTTTGGTACTCGCCCGAAGACAAGACCGAAACCGTTACCGACGAACTCCTTGTCGAAACCATCCTCAACTATGGCTCTATGGATGATGTGCGTCAACTATTACAAATAGTT
>JAITNE010000202.1 GCA_031290635.1 Tannerella sp.
AAGAGTTCTTGCTTTCCGAGGAAATAGTCGCGCAGGGTCGAGAGCAGCAGGCTCTTGCCGAAGCGTCGCGGGCGTGCCAGAAAGTAAGGTCTTATCACTGAAGCCAGCTGATAAACGTATTGCGTCTTGTCCACATAAACGAAATTATTGGTACGCAATGTCTCAAAATCCTGTATGCCAAGCGGCAATTCTCTTTCTTTTTTGTTGTCCATAAACCATTATTTTAAGACCACAAAGGTACGAAAAAATTTCATCCGTACAAGTTACTGTCAATTATTTATACTACCTTTGCGACATATAAAACAAACAAATAAAATTATATACTTATGAAATTGTTATACGGTCTTTTGGTTTTATCGCTGTGCGGAGCGCTTAATGCACAGACAGAGAAGCTGCACGGAGCGCCGCAAGTTCCGCCGCATGGCGCACAAACTTATGTACAGTCGGGCAGCTTTCACTTCGACTATTCGGGCAATAGTCCTGTAACGCTGACGCTTGAGGGCGCTCAAAACTTTCAAGAAACGGTTAAGGGTGAGTTGATACTCTCCAATTTGTTTCCGGGCGACTATATGCTTACCGTTGGTTCGACGCAGAGAGGGAGAGCAGCTTTACTCAAGCAGCCTGTAAAGATTCTGCCGGCTGTTCGCGTCATTTTTCAGTTGTCGGAAAACGGACGACACACCACCTCGACTAACGCCGACAGAAATTCCATACCTCTGGTTATCGCCCAGACGCAGACTCAGACGCATGCCCCTACTGTCGCCGGACAGCCTATTCCTGACGCCGACTTCAAGCGTATTCTTCAGGACGTCAAGAAGGAAGGTTTTGAGACTACGCGACTGCGAGCTATACAAGTCAATACCGGTTTCTATCCCTATCTGAGCACAAAGCAAGTAAGGGAACTTGCTCTACTGTTCGGTTTCGAGACTAACAGATTGGCTTGTGTCAAAGATTTGGCGCCGAAAGTTATTGACCGCGAAAACTTGCCCTCTCTTGCCAATCTATTTGCATTCAGTAGCAACAAGGAGCAGTATTTTGATTTGCTGCTAAGACTTCAAAGGGGATATTAAAAACTTCGGAAACCGATTGTTATTATTTGAGGATTTTTTTGTACTTTTGCCGTCTGAAATCAAACAATAATGACAATTAGATGAAGAAAATATTGATTTTGTTTTTAGTTGCAGCTCAGACGCTTTCGGTCGAAGCAAAGGAGAAAACTCCCAAGTGGATCGAGAAAGCGGCTAAGGCAATAATCACAATTGAAACAACTGCCAAAGAGGGTGCGACCAAGTCGGGCAGCGGTTTTTTTATTCGTGAAAACGGCGAGGCGGTTTCTTCTTACGAGTTATTCAGGGACTGCATCAAAGGCGTAGTAACGACCGCTGAAGGCGAGAAGTTGAATGTCGTACAGATATTGGGAGCCGACGACATGTATGGCGTAGTACGCTTCAAGGTCGCCGTACCCAAAAAGACAGCCTTTCTGAAAATAGCCGAAACGTCGCCTGTCATCAATACTATGGTCTATTTGTTAACGGCTACGGCTACCAAAAAACAGCCGCTCGCTCAAGGCGCAATATCCGAAATAACTAAAGTAAAAGGCGTTTACGACTATTATCAGGTCGAATTGGCGTCTTCAGCAAAAGAAGGTTTACCTCTACTCAATGATAAGGGCGAGGTATTTGCGTTCACTCAGCAGGATGCTACCGGCAAAGGTAAAAGCTATGGAATAGCAGTAGCATACATACAGAATGTACAAGTTGTGGCAACCGATATGTTCAAGCGTGCTTATACTGATATAGGCATTCGCAAGGCGTGGGCGCAGTCGGTTGACGAGGCTAAGGTCTCGCTTCTGCTGTACTCTTCGCAGCAGGATGTACAGACATATCTTGAGACGCTCGACGATTTCATAGCCACATTTCCGGATAATATCGAAGGCTATCTGAACAGGGCGTCTCACTACGCATACAATCGCAAAGAATTGTCGGACAACGAGCAGCAATCACTCGACAGAGCTTGGGAAGACCTTGAACAGGCGGCAAAACAAAACAAGGACAAGGCCGACGCCGATTTCAACAAGGCAAAGCTGATATTCGGAGTAGTAACTACCGACAGCACGGTTCAATACAAAGACTGGAATATACCGGCAGCCCTGAAGCTGGTCGAAAAAGCCATAGAGCGCGTTGATCTGCCGACGTATCGCTCGTTGGAGGGCGACATTGCGTTCAACAACAGAGATTTTGAGAGAGCATACCACTCGTACTCACTCGTTAACGCAAGCGATATAGCGTCGGGCGCATCCTACTTTCTGGCAGCTAAAAGCAAGCAGCAGATACCCGGCTATAATTATATGGAAATCATTATGCTGCTTGACAGCGCGGTATTGAAAAGTCCTCCGGCCGAAGCCGCCGCCTATCTGCTCGAAAGCGTCGAGTTGAAGATGCAAGTAGGACTGTATAAGGAAGCAGTTACGGATTACAACCGATATTATTTATTGAGCGGCGGGAAGGTGAATGACGGATTTTACTATTATCGCGAGCAGGCCAAATTTCGTGCTGAAGACTTCGCCGGCGCTCTCAAGGACATCAATATCGCCATTACCATGGACTTCAACAACTCCATCTATTTTGCCGAAAAAGCAGCCGTCTGTCTGCGTTTAAAGGACTTGCCCACAGCGCAGGAGAACGCCGAGCAAGCCATCAAGATACAGCCCGACTTTGCGGCTGCGTATCGCATTCTGGGCATAGCTATGGTACGTCAGGAAAAGACGTCGGAAGCCTGCCTGCAGTTCGCCAAAGCTAAAGAATTGGGCGACCCTGTAGTCGATTAACTTATCAAAGAAAACTGTAGTAACTAATTAAAAATAATAAACATGAACAGTGAACTAATCTTGAGCCGCGCGGCAAACAACATTCGCATCCTTGCCGCTTCGATGGTAGAAAAAGCCAAATCCGGACACCCCGGAGGCGCAATGGGAGGAGCAGATTTTATTAACGTGCTGTACTCCGAGTTTCTTAATTACAACCCCGACAAACCGGAGTATCCTTTTCGCGACCGTTTCCTGCTCGATCCGGGACACATGTCGCCGATGCTTTACTCCGTGCTTTCGCTTGCGGGATTTATTCCGCTCAAGGAGCTGGAAAAATTCCGTCAGTGGGAAAGTATCACGCCCGGGCATCCCGAAATTGACCTGCTGCACGGTATCGAGAACACCTCCGGACCGCTCGGTCAGGGGCATGCCATGGCGGTGGGCGTTGCTATAGCCGAACGTTTTATGGTACAACGTTTCGGCAAGTGGATGGCTCACAAAACTTACACCTATATTTCGGACGGCGGAGTGCAGGAAGAAATATCGCAAGGCGCAGGTCGCATAGCGGGACATCTCGGACTCAACAACCTGATAATGTACTACGATTCAAACAACATTCAGCTATCTACTAAGGTTGATGAAGTTGATTCGGAGGATGTAGCGGCTAAATATGCAGCTTGGGGATGGAACGTTATTTCGATTGACGGCTCGGCTGTAAGCGAGATTCGCAAGGCTCTCAGGGCGGCTAACTCCGAAAGGAAACGTCCTACCATCATCATCGGCAAAACCGTGATGGCTAAAGGCGCTGTAGATGCCGAAGGCGACAGTTTCGAGAACAAGGTATCTACGCACGGACAACCTCTCTCGGCTGCAGGCGCGGATTTCGACGCCACAGTCTCCAACCTGAAGGGCAATCCGATGAAACCTTTCGCCTTCTTCTTCGACGTCAAGAAGATGTACGACGAGCGTCGCAAGGCTCTGAAAGCATGGTCGCAGGCAATGAACAAAGAAGAAGCTGCATTCAGAAAGAATGACCCCGATTCGGCAGCCAAATTAGACCTCTTCCTTAGCGGCAAGTTGCCTTCGCTCAATCATGCGGCTATTTCGATGAAAGAAAATATTGCCACACGCGCCGCTTCTGCTACGATGCTGGGCGTATATGCGCAGAAAATAGAGAACATGATAGTTGCCTCGGCCGACTTGAGTAACTCCGACAAGACCGACGGCTTCCTTAAACACACCAAAGCATTCACTAAGGGCGACTTCTCCGGACAGTTCCTCCAGATTGGCGTCAGCGAACTGACGATGGCCTGCATCATGAACGGCATGGCTCTGCATGGCGGCGTCATCCCCGTTTGCGGGACATTCTTCGTCTTCTCGGATTACATGAAGCCCGCCGTACGCCTTGCCGCGCTGATGAAACTGCACGTCGTCTATGTATGGACGCATGATTCGTTCCGCGTTGGCGAGGACGGCCCTACGCATCAACCCGTAGAGCATGAAGCGCAACTCCGACTGATGGAGCATCTCAAGAACCACGACGGCAAGCGGTCTATGACGGTACTGCGTCCGGCGGACTCCGAAGAAACTATCTACGCATGGAAACTTGCTGTAGAAAGCAACCGTCCGGTAGCGCTGATACTGTCACGTCAGGACATCAAAAACCTTCCGACTACAAGCACTAGCAACCGTCGCCGCGATGCACAGCAGATAAAGAAAGGCGGTTACATCGTCAGAGATATAGCCGGCACGCCCGACATAATACTCATTGGAAACGGTTCGGAGGTAGCTACGCTCTTCGAGGCCGCCGAACAGCTATCCCGGTCGCGCATAAAAGTGCGCATAGTATCAGCCCCGTCCGAAGGTCTGTTTCGCGACCAGCCCGTCATTTATCAGCAGGAAGTATTGCCCGAAGGCATCAAGCGCTATGGCCTCACATCCGGTCTGCCCGTTACTTTGCTGGGACTGGTAGGCGACAACGGCTACGTTCACGGCATGTCGAGCTTCGGATACTCTGCGCCTTACAAGGTGCTTGACGAGAAGCTCGGTTTCACCGGCGAAAACGTTTTCAATCAAGTAAAGAAAATGCTCAAGAAATGAATTTCACAAACACGACTGTCGGATTAGCCTCCGACCACACCGGCGTCGAGTTGAAAGAATCAATCAAAACTATTCTTACCGGGAGAGGCCTGAAATTCACGGATTTCGGGTCTTGCTCGGCTGAGCGTTGCGACTATCCCGACTATGCTCACCCCTTAGCCCGCGCCATCGAACGCGATGAAATAGAGATGGGCATAGCGCTCTGCGGCACGGGCAACGGCATGGCTATCACGCTCAACAAATATCCGCACATCCGCGCCGGTCTCGCATGGAACGCCGAGATAGCCCGCCTCGTCAGCGCCCACAACAAGGCTAACATCCTTATTATACCCGCCCGTTTCATCAAGCCGGAAGACGTTTTCGGCATACTGCAAGCCTACCTTGACACGCCGTTTGAGGGCGGTCAACATCAAATTCGCATCAATGAAATTAATAATATATGAAATACGCTAACGTTAATGCACACCTGCATACGCCTTATTCTTTCAGCGCTTTCGAGCAGCTGACCGACGCCTTGGATCGCGCTTCCGACGAGGAAGTAAAGGTCGTCGGCATAAATGATTTCTATTCTACGGACGGTTACGAGGAGTGGAACGTGGAATGTAAACGTCGCCGGCTCTGTCCGCTGTTCAACATCGAGTTTATCAGCCTCCAGGCAGACGATCGCGACGCCGGTATCCGCGTCAACGACCCTAACAACCCCGGTCGCACCTATATCAGCGGCAAGGGATTGAAGTGCCCCCCTGCCCTGCCCGAGCCTTACGCTTCGAAGCTCGCCGACGTGCGAGCCGAGTCGAACGCGCAGGTCAGGGAGATGTGCTCGAAAGTAAACGGCTTGCTCGACACGCTGGAAGCCGGTTTCAACCTCAATTTCGAGATAATGGAGCAGGTATTGACGAAAGGTCTGATACGCGAACGTCATCTGGCTAAATTTCTGCGTATGGAAACATGCATTCACTACAGGAACGAGCCTGACGACATAAAGATTTTCTTTGAAAAGCTTTTCGACGGCAAGCCCTTGAAGTCCGACATCTACGACTATGCCGCCGTCGAGAACGAAATACGCGGCAACCTGTTGAAAGCCGGTGGAGCGGCGTTTGTACCCGAAGATCCCAAAGCATTTCTGCCTCTCGAATCCGTCAAGCGCATTATAATTGCAGCCGGCGGCATTCCCACCTATCCTTTTTTGGCTGATGACGCTAAAGGCGAGTTTACCGATTTCGAGCGCGACATAGTTAGCGCGACGGACATACTCAAACATCGCGGCATCTATTCGGCCGAGTTTATAACCACGCGCAACAGCATTGAGACCCTCGAACAATACGCCAATCACCTCCACGAGGCCGGTTTCGTCGTAACCTTCGGCAGCGAGCACAACACCCCCGCCATGGAGCCAGTCCTCTTGTCGGCACGCGGCAAAGCTCCCCTGACCGACCGCCTGAAGCAAATCAACTACGAAGGCGCATGTGTAATAGTAGCACATCAAGCCTTAGTAGCAGCCGGCGAAGAAGGCTACGTAAACGCCGCAGGAGTAGCCAAATTAGACAAGCGCGACGACTTCGTAGCAATGGGCAACAGCCTTATCCTCGGCAAAACCAAATAAATTATGGAATATACAGCGCTTATAGAACAGGGGAAAAACGGCTGGTACGTATCCCAATGTGCACAGATACCGGCGGCAATTTCGCAAGGCAGAACAGTCGGCGAAGCAGAAGAAAATCTGAAGGATGCAATACTATTGTTGCTCGAATGTGAGCAGGAAGAAACAATGAAAGCATTTAAGGGCAGGGATTTCATACGTAAAAGTATAGCCGTTATATGAAACGTCTGAAAGTTACGCAATATCTTGAAAGCAACAATTGTGTATTTCTAAGAGAAGGCAGCAGCCATTCCATCTATATGAATATTCTCACAGGCAAAAAGACGTCGATACCACGCCATGCTGATATAGATGAAATCACGGTACAGAAAATATGCAAGCAATTAGAAATCCCACAAATATAATCATCAACCGCACAACACACACAAGGCACGCAGGACTTGTTCCGCCC
>JAITNE010000022.1 GCA_031290635.1 Tannerella sp.
GGTTCTTTCCGTCGCGACTATGCCGGACGTTTGCCTGAAGGCAAGAAGTACGGCGATTTTCCATCTTTTACTGCTGCATGGAAAGTGTCGGAAGAAGGTTTCTTCCCCAAAACGGACGCTATCAACCTTATAAAATTACGTGGAAGCTGGGGACGCATCGGTAACCTCAGTTCTATCGGCGCAGCCTACGGCGACCCGACATTGGGAATGGAAACTACTATTTCCTTCACCGGCGAGCCTCGTCAGAGGGTCCCTCTGATTGCCCATATGCGTTGGGCTTTCAACCCCTTACTGACATGGGAAACATCGGAGCAGACCGACTTCGGTATAGATCTCGACTTCCTGAAAAACAGGCTCTCCGTGTCGGCTGAATACTTCCACAAACGTACTTTTAACCTGATTAAGACAAGGGATTTGGGATATCCCACGTATGTCGGTTTAGAGCCAATGCAGGTCAACGAAGGCGAAATCCGCAACACCGGACTTGAATTTACATTTGGGTGGAAAGACCGTATCAGTAAAGACCTCTCCTATTTTGTGAACGCCAATTTTGCCACGTTGAATAACAAAGTAACCGACATCGGTTTGAACAAGGAGACGGTATGGCATACCGGCGCCAGCGGCGGACGGGTAGGAGCGCCTTTCCGTACCATCGAAGGCGGACAGTTTTACTCCTATTGGTTGGTAAAAACCGACGGACTGTTCCAGACCGACGCCGAAGCTGAAGCTTACGTTGACAAGGACGGCAAACGCATTCAGCCTTATGCCAAGGCGGGCGACCTGAAGTTTATCGACCAGCTGACCGTGGACACTAACGGCGACGGTATTCCGGATGCAAGCGACGGCAAAATCGACAACGCCGACCGCATTCAGATGGACGCTTATTTCCCCAAACTTACTTATGCTTTAACGGCAGGACTGACCTTCAAGAATCTTACCGCAAGCATTATGCTACAGGGAATAGGCAAGGCGAACGCATTCCGCGGCTACAAGTTTATCGCCTATAGCGAAAGCTACGGCGCTTTTGCCCGCGATAGCCGCATATTGAACGCATGGCCTGTAACGAGCGACATTCCCCGCCTGAACGCACAAGACCAAAACGGGAACTTCACGACCCTGTCGGACTGGTATCTCGAAGACGCCTCCTATATGAGAATCAAGAATATCAGCCTTTCCTATTCGCTTGACGACCTTATCAGGCGCTCTGCCCACTTCGGCGACAAAAAGAGCAGTCTCTCGGTCAGCCTCAGTATCGACAACCTCTACACCTTCACCGGCTATTCGGGTATGGATCCTGAAGTTAGCACCAATGGCGTTGATATTGGCAAATATCCTGTACCGAGAATAATCTCGTTAGGATTAAAACTTACTTATTAATCATCTTAAAACAGAAATCAAATGAAACGTAATATTATAATATTATTTGCATGTTGCATGATTGCAGCATCATGCACCGATTTCCTGAATGTTACCAAGGAAAAGGATCAGACAGAAGGTACGTATTTCAAGACCGACATTGATGCGGTAAGCTCATTGGAGGAAGTTTTCAATAATTTGTTCACCCAATCCGACTATACTTTCTCGCGCGGTCTGGCATACGAGATACTCGGCGGGTCGGACGATGCGATTTTCGGACGTACCCGTAATGCGGATTTCTACCGTATTATCAATTTCGAAAGCGACGGTACCGAAGCCGCAACGAGGAATACATGGATAGCTTTCACGAGAGTCCTTCAACGGGCGAATTGGATTATCTACAATCTGTTGAGGAAGAGCAGCCTTACTCCCGTCGAATCGCGCTGCCTCGGCGAAGCATACTTCGGGCGGGCTTTCGCGCATTTCTACACCGCTTATCGCTATGGCACGGTCAACCAGGGAGTACCCTTCGACCGTTACGAAGATTACGACTATTATCCGTATGAGATACCTGTACAGCGAGCCAGCGTAATCGAAAACTACGAGCTTATCATCAGCGATCTTGAGAAGTCGTTAGAGCTTGTACCCTGGCACGAGGAGTATACTCCCGCCGACTACGGGCGCACGCACAAAGCCGTTGTCCTGGGCTATATGGTGAAAACTTACGCCTACTGGGCACAGCACGACCCGTCGAAATGGGCGCTTATCCCGGCTTTAGTTGACAGGATTGAAAACGAAGGCCACCGCGCCCTGTGGGACAATTACGCCGATGCGTTCACCATCGCCAACAACTGGGGCAAGGAACACATGTTGTCGATAAACAGTACTAAAGAGAATTACAGCGAAAGCTGCTGGTTTCCCTCCGTAGTGCTCGACAATGGCGGCTGGGGCAAGATCAATGGCTGGGGTTTCTTCAAACCAACCCTTAGCTTGCGTAACGAATTTACCGAAAACGACAAACGCCGTCCGATTTGTATCCTCGAATATGGCGACAAGTTCAGCTATTTCGGCGAAGAACGCACGTATTACAGTACTGTCGATCTCGAATCGGGATTTCAGTTCGGCAAATATATGGATGCATATCGCCATGAACCCTATCCTACACAGGAATGTACCGATTTGAACCCACCCATCATGCGTTTTGCAGAGATGCTGCTGTTCAAAGCCGAAGCGCTGATTATGCAGAACAAGAACGCAGAAGCAGGTCCGGTACTGAGCCGTATCTCCGCCCGCGGAGACGGCACGGTTTATACCTCGCCGACGATGGACGACCTCAAACACGAACGTCGCTGCGAACTTGCCGGCGAACAGACCGACCGCCTCATGGACTTGAAACGCTGGGGAGACTATGATAAACTCCGTGCGCCGAAACTCGGACGCCACTACGAAAATCGCGCCGACCCGACTTCCACCTGGACGCCGGTTGAAATCTGGCCTGCCCGCACGTTTGATCCCGCAAAGAACATGGTCTTGCCTTACGACCCGGTTGAAGTTCTCAAAGCCGACGGCGCACTGAAACAGAACTCCGGCTATAATTGAAGATAGCTTCACAGAATTAACAGGATTCACATGTTTTGAATTATATGCAAATTCTGTAAATTCTGCAAAGAAGTTAAGTCGTAAACGCTCCTGCCGGGAGGTGTAAAGCTCCGGCTTTGCACAATTACTGAATATTGCCTGACCTTTTAACAGGTTGGGCAATATTTTTGTTGTATGGGCTGGGCTTACCCCTGCCCTGAATGCCTTCAAACGTGTCAATTTGTCCGCCGGATGTCAGGGAAGGAATTCGCACGCGCGGATTTGACTTTCCTCCGAGGAGGACGAATAGCTACGAGATTGCTTCGTTCCTACTAATGACGGACACGGAAAATTAATACGGCGCATCCCCGTTAGGGAATGTATTTACAGAATTTGCAGGATTTGCAGGATTTACATATTGCTTGATATACCGCAATCAAGACGGCGCATCCCCGTTAGGGGATTCATATCAATAGAAACGAT
>JAITNE010000107.1 GCA_031290635.1 Tannerella sp.
ATAATTGCCGATTTGTTTTTCTATTCTAAAAATAATCCCTGCCCCTGCGCCAACTAAACCGAGTTTTTAAATCATGAACTATAACTGTTTAGATTCCTTTTTCAAGGACAACAGTACGACGCTCGCGTCAGTCCTTACGCCGGTCGCGTAAGGTCTTACGCCGAGCGCATTTTATCTTACATTTTGATGATTGCTGTTTTATGCAGCGCTGAAAGCATCTGTCCTTACATTCCTTTCGTTATCGGATATCTTTGCCCGAACACAGAGTTTTGCTGATGAACGGCTATTTCCTGTGATAATATTTCGACGCTTACCTGGAGGTCGGTTGCAATTAGTTCATAGACCTTGTCTATTGATAAGGGTTTGTCGTCGGTTTCAATTAACAGGCGGTCGTTGCGCCACGCTGATAAAAGCGCGTATTTATTATACGGAATGCTGAACGACAGGTAGAATCCTTCGTAGAGTAATTCTTTCGCGATTTGTTGATTGCCCCTGAAACCGTGAATAATCCACGGCATCTTTGGCTTTAGCTCTCTGTGTATGCTTATTATCTCATTATGTGATTTCACGCAATGAATAATCATGGGCTTGGCTACTTCTTCGGATAAATGTATGTGCTCAATGAACAGAGTGCGCTGGCGCGTGAAATCACTGTATTTCCCGGCTGTCAACTTGTCGAGACCGGTCTCGCCGATAGCGATAATCTCCGGCATGGCGGCTAATGCGCGTACCGTCGGCATCATCCTGACGTCGGGATGCCAGGGATGAACGCCTGCGGAATAGAAAACCCCTTTC
Organism: Tannerella sp.; assembly: GCA_031290635.1. Taxonomy (GTDB): domain Bacteria; phylum Bacteroidota; class Bacteroidia; order Bacteroidales; family Tannerellaceae; genus Tannerella. The sequence continues at coordinate 796 of JAITNE010000107.1, forward strand.
GCATAACTGATGTCGTGCGAAAGCCGTAAGGTCAAGTCAATGGATACTATCGCAAATGTCCCGACCGGTATATTCTTGTTGTGAGTATGTACATCAATATATGTCATAAATGTCAATATATATTTAATTGTCAATCGTCTCAAATTGAACGTTGTTTCTTGATTCTCCATTGGGCAGTGGGCAGGGGCAAGCCCGGCCTCTACGGTACCGGGTCATATCCGCTGCCTCCCCACGGATGGCAACGAAAAATCCTGCGCAAGGCAAGCAGAGAGCCTTTTAACGGGCCGTGCTTCTTCAATGCCTGAACCGCATATTCCGAACAAGTAGGCGTATAGCGACAACTTGCGGGCGTCAGCGGCGAAATGCAGTACCTGTAGAAATATACCGGCAAGAGTAATATCTTAGTTATAAAATGCTTCATACGTTTACAATATTTTCCTTGCCGAAGAGGTTTTTCATTGCCTTGTGCATCGCCTTTTCGATGTTGCGATAGAGCAGTATCTCGTCGCTGAGATAGGTGAAGGCTACATGCAGATATTTGTTGCTCTGCCGGCAGCTCTCTACAAGCTCGCTTTTATTCAGCCGGTAAGTTTCGCGTACAAGCCTTTTGATGCGGTTGCGTCCAACTGCCCTGCGAATGCGTTTCTTGGGAACGCTTATCATCACTCGAACGCCCGCCGGCCATCTTCCGTCAACCGCTTCTTCAAGATATATCACCCGTAAGGGGTATGCCACAAATGCGTTACCTTCGGCAAAGAGCCGGTCAATGTCTTTTTTGCAGGATAAACGCTCCTCGCGGGGAAAATCAGCCATTAGCCGTTGTTTTTCTTCAGATACAAATCAAGTGCGGTAGCCATAGACGGCGCTTCAGGCGTAGGCGCTTCGAGGTCGAGGCGTAATCCGGCATTCAGAGCAGCCTTCTGCGTAGTAGGGCCAAAGCAGCCTATCCGTATATCGTTCTGCTTGAACTTCGGGAAGTTCTCCAGCAGGGACGAAATACCCGAAGGGCTGAAAAATATAAGCATGTCGTAGTCGAATGCCTCGTCTGCGCCAAAATGATTGCTTACTGTGCGATACATGACCGCCATCTTGTATATTATTTTCTTGCTCTTCAACGTACTCATGAAATCAACCTTGTGTACGTCCGAGACAGGAATAATATACTTCTCCTTCGGATGCTTCATCACTAACTTGCCAAGGTCGTCCAACTGCCCGTTCGTCGCGAAAAATATCTTGCGCTTGCGGTAAATGATGTATTTCTGAAGATAGACGGCTATTGTTTCGGAGATACAAAAATACTTCGTAGTTTCAGGTACTACCAACCGTAACTCTTCACACAGATGGAAGAAGTGATCAACACCTGTGCGTGCAGTGAAAATAACTGCCGTATAGTCTGTTATATTTATCCTCTGCTGCCTGAACTCCTTAGCCGACATCGACTCAACCTTGATAAACGGACGAAACTCCATCTGTATGCCGTACTTTTTCTCTATGTCAAAATAGGGCGATTTCGCAGTCGCCGGTTGAGGTTGAGATATCAACATCTTCTTGATTGTCAATGCCATAAATTATTAGTTTCAATAATATTAAAAATATAAATCATACCCTCATATAAACACACTAAAGGTGTCATTTCGAGAGCGCAAAGGTACAAAGAAAAAAATAAAAACCCCGCTTTTTGGTTGAAAAATATGTAAATAAATCTGTAAATAAACATTATACGATACAACAAATAGCTGATAATAAGTAATATGTACGCTGTAGAATTATACTCTCCCAATACGAGTATGTAAATCACAGGTAAATACAGGCTTATTCCCCACAGACAAAACATGGACTGAAAGTTGCTGAACAGCGTCAGATACTTCGATCGGTCATCAAAAATCCTGCCGGTGAAGTAGATGACGCCGTAGTTGATGATGAAAAAGACAAGCAGCAGCAGCATAATTGTTGTCAGAACAAGCAAGCCGGAGAAATAACCGGATGGAATGAAGTACCCGTTTTCGACGCCGTATGAGAACATGAAAATGCTTAGCAGAATTGTCGTCTGAAATGACATGAAGATGACGAAAAAGAATGTATCGCTTTCGGTTGTCTCCGTAATGCTCTGACGACGTTCATCCGCGTTGAGGTTGACGAGCAACTTGCCGAACAGAAAACTGTTCGTCCGCAAGACAATAGAGCATACTATCAGCAAAAGCAACGTTACGAGCAACAAAAAGTCGTTCGAAAACCCTGTACCGTTAAGCGCTATGCCTGTAAATGCCGAGATGTCCATCAATTATGTATGTGTTAGAGGCTGCAAAGTTACTCAATTAATTGACAATTTGCTGATTTTTAGCCGTCAACCACGACGTCTTCGTATGCCGGTGTTACAACAATCAGCGTTTTGCGAGTGGAAATCATCGGCACAATAGAGTTGATGTCTTCATTTCGCATGCGAATACAGCCTTCGGATGAACGCGAACCTGCCGTTTCGGGCAGATGCGTGCCGTGTATTCCGATGTGATGATGCTCTTTAAAGCGGATAAAGTATTTCCCATAGATACCGGTTATCCGGCCGTTGCCGTCGTTGAAATCGTAGTCCCAGCCGGAAGCGTCGTGCACGGCATAGATAGTGAAAATACCTTCGGGCGTTTTATTGTCGCCTTCCCGTTTTTTGTTGCCTGCGTTCTTGCCGGTAGCTACAGGAAAGGTGTGCAAAACGCTGTCGGCATAGTTTATCAACCGCAATTTGAGGTCGCGCTTCGACACCAGAATCAAGTCGGTTTTGTTGGGAAACGAGTCCTTCTGCGCCGTCGGACAGACAATAATCACTCCCGCCGTCGGAATGTACAAGACGTCAAACTCAAAGGGTTTGTTTTTAACTATTTCGGAAAGTATCACGTAGGAGTATGTTTCTTTCGTAGCGCTGTCGGATTGTATCTGCATTGTCTGTCCGGCAATCGTTTTCAATCCGATACCTTTTACTCTGAAATACGCGACCGAATTATATTCATCGACATAACAGACCGAATCAATTGCCCAGCCGGCGAATTGTTCGACCATAGCGGAAGATATTTTTTGTGTTTCGGGCATGCCGGCTACAAGTTCTGCTTCCTTCGGAAAGGTGGGGGAGGGTTTCAGCTTGTTATAAATCCAAACCTTCGGAATATCTACTCCCGCATTCGGAATATCTACTCCCGCACTCGGAATATCTACTCCCGCACTCGGAATATCTACTCCCGCATTTGGAGTATCTACTCCCGCATTCGGAATATCTACTCCCGCATTCGGAATATCTACTCCCGCATTTGGAATATCTACTCCCGCATTTGGAGTATCAGTACAACTGCTGATGCTGATGCTGATTGCCATTAGTAGCGCGAGGCTGCATGTTGCGCATGTTTGTTTAAGACCGATTATGTTCATCCGTATCAGTATTATTCAAATGATTTCGCGATTGTCAAGTTCTTTTCTCAGGAAGGCTGCCGTATGGCTCGGCGTCTTTGATTTGACGAACTGTTCGGGCGAGCCGGCGAAGATTACATTGCCGCCGCCACGACCGCCCTCAAGACCCATATCTATAACGTAATCAGCCGACTTGATGACGTCGAGATTATGCTCTATTATGATAACCGTGTTGCCTTTGTTTACAAGGCGGTTGAGGACGTCGAGCAGGACGCGGATGTCCTCGAAATGCAGACCTGTAGTAGGTTCGTCGAGGACGTAGAGCGTCTTTCCGGTATCGCGCTTGGCAAGTTCGGTAGCGAGCTTTACGCGCTGACTTTCGCCGCCTGAAAGCGTTGTCGAAGGTTGTCCGAGCTTGATATATCCAAGGCCTACATCCTGCAAAACCTTGATTTTGCCGATTATCGCAGGTGTATATTCAAAAAACTCTACAGCCATGTTTATCGTCATATCAAGAATGTCGGCGATGGATTTGCCGCGAAAGCGCACTTCAAGCGTCTCGCGGTTATAGCGTTTGCCGTGGCAGTCTTCGCAAGGCGCGAAGACGTCGGGCAGGAAGTTCATCATTATTGTCTTGTAGCCGTTGCCCTTGCAGGTTTCGCACCGGCCGCCGGCGACGTTGAACGAGAAGCGACCGGGTTTGTAGGCGCGTATCTTTGATTCGGGCAACTCAACGAAGAGGCTGCGGATGTCCGAAAAGACGCTTGTATATGTAGCCGGATTGCTGCGCGGAGAGCGACCTATCGGCGACTGATCGACGGTAACTATCTTGTCGATATTTTCTATTCCCCGGATTGACTTGTATGGTAGCGGCGTCTGTAGCGAGCGATAGAAATGCTGACTGAGAACAGGTTGAAGCGTGTCGCTGATAAGTGTTGACTTGCCGCTTCCCGACACTCCGGTAACGCATATCATCGTCGCCAGAGGAAATGTAACGTTCACATCTTTCAGATTGTTGCCGCTTGCACCTTTGATGCTCAGGAATAGACCGTTGCCGCTGCGTCGGGTAGCCGGTATTTCAATGTTTTTCAGACCGTTAAGATAGTCCGCAGTGAGCGTGTTAGCCTTGAGCATTTCGGCAGGCGTGCCGGCAAACACAACTTCGCCTCCGAGCCGTCCCGCTTCAGGTCCCATATCTATAACATAATCAGCGCTTAGCATGGTGTCCCTGTCATGCTCGACAACTATCACCGAGTTACCCGTATCCCGCAGTTCCTTCAACGAGTTGATAAGGCGTACATTGTCGCGTTGATGCAGGCCGATGCTCGGTTCGTCGAGGATATAAAGCACATTGACGAGGCGGCTGCCTATCTGCGTAGCTAAACGGATACGCTGACTTTCGCCGCCCGAAAGTGTGCCTGACTGACGGTTAATCGACAGATAATCGAGTCCTACGTCGAGCATAAAACTCAACCTCGAGCGTATCTCTTTCAATATCTCGGCAGCTATTGTACGCTGCTGAGGCGACATTTCCTTCTCCACAGCCATCATCCAGGCGTGCAGTTCGGAAACATCAAACTCCGACAGTTCGGAAATATTCTTGCCCCCTATCCTGTAGTGAAGAGATGCTTTATTAAGCCTTTGACCATTACATTCGGGACAGATACAGGTGCTGATATACTGTTCCGCCCATTTCTGTGCAGTATATGAGGCGTCGTCGTCCTGCTGCATCATGATATACTTCGCCACTCCCTCGTATGAGAGCGTATAGTTGGACATATTACCGATAATCACGTTTTCTTCCGTTCCGTTCATTATAACGTCGAGAACTTCTTCGGACATGTCTTTGATCGGCGTTTTGATGCTCTCGCCATATTTACGGCACAGCGACTCTATCTGCTTGAAGATAAACGATTCGTGATATTTCCCCAGAGCCGCTATTCCTCCGGAATAAATACTCAGCGAAGGGTCTGGAACGATTTTTTCCATGTCGAGGATATTGACCGTACCTATACCCTTGCATTGCTGACAAGCGCCAAAGGGTGAATTGAACGAGAAACTGTGAGGCGCAGGCTCGTTGTACGACAGTCCGGTTACGGGACACATCAACCGGCGGCTGTAGAAACGGGCTTCGCCCTTATCGGCGTCCATTAGCAGCACAAGCCCTTCGCCCTGCTTCATCGCAAGGGCGAGGCTATCCTTGAGGCGTTTTTCGTCGTCGTCGGAAACTATCAGCTTGTCAACCACAACTTCTATATTGTGTATCTTGTAGCGGTCGAGTTTCATGCCGGCGCTTATTTCCATCAATTCGCCATCGACGCGCACATTGAGGTATCCTTTTTTGCGGGTCTGCTCGAAGAGTTCGCGGTAATGACCCTTGCGACTGCGCACTAAGGGAGCGAGTATATAGGTTTTAAGCCCTGCATAGTCGCGCAGTATAAGGTTGAGTATCTGTTCTTCGGTGTATCTGACCATTTTTTCGCCGCTGAGATAGGAATAAGCCTCGCCGGCGCGAGCGTACAGAAGTCGCATGAAGTCATATACTTCGGTAGTAGTGCCGACGGTCGAGCGGGGATTGTTGTTAGTCGTTTTCTGCTCGATAGAAATGACCGGACTGAGGCCGCTTATCTTGTCCACATCAGGCCGTTCGATGTTGCCGAGAAAGTTGCGTGCATAAGCCGAAAATGTCTCTATATAACGACGTTGACCTTCGGCGAATATCGTATCGAAAGCGAGCGACGACTTGCCGCTACCGCTCATGCCGGTGATGACGGTCAACTTGTTGCGAGGTATATCTACATCAATATTTTTGAGGTTATGCACCCGCGCCCCCAACACGCTCACATATCCGTGTTTGTTTAATTCGTTTGTCTTCATATTACTGTTTTATTGTACTACCCAGCGCTCATCATGTACGTAGCGAGGCGAACCGCCGTATTTCATTTGATTCGTTTTCGGGATAAGGATAGTATAGCTCGCTCCGTCGGTAAGGAGTTTGTCGTCGCGAAGCCATGGATTGAATATTTTCAGATCTTTGAATGTTACGCCGTTTTCTTGAGCAAATGCAGCTAAATCGGGGATGTCGCTGTTGACCGTACGCTCTTGATATTCAAAAGGTTTATAGAGGTTGTCGGCATGTATGATAAAACCATATTTGTAGGGGTTCTCAAAGATAAGTTTGACCGCAAAGATACGATAGGGATAGCGGGTTGTTTCTTCCAAAAGATAGAGGTCGAGCGAAGATTCTACGCCCTGCTTATCCATCTGTGTCGTGATACGACCCATTCCAGCATTGTAAGAGGATGCTACCGTAATCCAGTCGCCGTATTTGCGATATGCTTCATTCAGATATTTACAAGCTGCTTGGGTTGATTTGGCTACATTGCGTCGCTCGTCAACCGTAGTCGTAATCCGCAGACCGTACTGTTTACCCGTACCTTCGAGCAGTTGCCATAGCCCTACTGCCCGCGCCGTCGAAACTGCCGTCGGGTCGAGGCTGCTCTCTATCACCGCCAGGTATTTGAAATCATCGGGGATGCCGTTAGCGCTCAGAATAGGCTCTATTACAGGAAAATAACGATTAGCACGCTTTATCAGCATCATAGTCGTAGAATGCAAATACGCAAAGCCGCAAAGTTCGCGGTCTATGCCCTCATACGAGTTGTAGCGCGTCAGGTCGATGCTCTTGCCGCAGAATCGGATTGACGACGGCACAGGAGGCGAGTTAGTGAAGGAGGCTACTACCGGCGTTTCAGCGACTACGGCTGTAGAATCTCTGTGTCCCGTCATCATGCAGGCGGTCAGACCGATAAGTCCTGCAATTCCTGCAGCTCCGACGGCTTTAATTATGTTTCTTTTCATTTATATTTCTTCTGTTTTGTCGAGGTTAATACTTTTTGAGCGGAAGACGTTGACGTCGCCCTTGCGCACTCGCGTTTTGCCGTCCGTTCCCGTAAATTCAATCAGATAATAATAAGCGCCGGCGGGTACGTATGAGCCGCGATACTTGCCGTCCCAACCGTCGGCAGGATTACTCCAGCTGAATAGCTCGTTGCCCCAGCGGTTGTAGATACGGCCGTTAAACCGGACTACCGACTTGTATTTGACGCGGAAGACGTCGTTCACTCCGGGCGTCGTACCGGGCGAGAATGCGTTAGGTATCTCCATCACCGTCTCGGTAATGGAGATCTGAAACTGATGTTCGTTATTTACGCAGCTGCCGCTACGGTCGCTGACTTCGAGCTTCGCAACGAACGTGCCTGTACGGTCGAATGTATATTCAACCTCATCCGTCGAAGAGTGTATCAGCGGCTTGTCAGGCTCTTCTTCGCGAAATATCTGCCATAGATAACGCGAAGCGACGGGCGTGTTGCCATAAGCCTTGAAAGAGATAAGGGCAGGCGCTGAAAACTCGCTTTCAGAGCCTCCGGTAACGTTGCCCGAGCCGGTAGAGAAAACCGTCGTGTCGGCATAAACTTCAAGAGCTTTAGCTTCATACAAAGTAGTCGTAGCCGACTGCTCCACGCCGAAATGACGGGCGAAGGCGTCGCCCTGCAAACGTATTTCGGTATCTGTCAGCGGCGGCTTGGTAAACGACCTTGCAAAAGGATTGCCGCTGAAAGTTTCGGCGTATGTATCATTTGAAAATTGCTTTAAGGTCGCGTTCCACTTCTGCGTAAGATAGCTGACCTGAAATTCCCTATCCACTTTCATCAGCGCTCCTCCCGGCGTGTAGTAGTTTATATCCTTAATATCAGCGTCTCCGTTTAAGCGGATAGCGATGCAGGGATCAACGTCGGGGGATACTTCAATGCTGTTTATCACCGCCGTCAGCTTGCTGTAATCGATTATAAAGACGTAGTACCGCATATTGCCGTTTTCATCGACATAATAGCCGTATTCGTCTTCTACGCCCGTGATGTAGGAGCTTGTGCCGGTCTGCACGGAGGCGACCGGTTCGGGGTTCAGCGCGTCAACTTTCGTCTTGTAGCGATACCACTTGTGTGCCGTTGAAGCCGACGTATAGCTAATCTTCACGTTATCCATCCCCCAAACCAAAAAAACTTTGAGGCGATAGTTACTGTTATCTACAGCCAACAACGGCTCGCCAAGTCCGCCCGACACAGCATATTCCTGCGCCGTCGCAATACATGCCGTCAGCATCAAAACTATAATATATCCTGTTTTTCTCATCTTTCTTTTTATCATAAGAAGGGGCAAAGATACTAAATATTCAAAAATTATTTCTAACTTTGCGCTGTTATTATAATCGTAATTCACACTGCAATGAGTAAATTTTTGTTTTTCTCCATACTTATAGCCTCTTTAATGACGGCAACAAGCCTCTTCGCTCAAGAGGAGGATGTATTTTATCATACCGTCGAACGCGGGCAGACGGTCTATTCTATTGCCAAGATGTATGACGTGAAAGTCGATGACATCTACCGGCTTAATATCAACAGCGAAGAATCCATCAAGGCGGGTTCACAGCTGAGGATTCCGCAGAAAAAGGCCGCAATCAAGGCTGAAGTCGAAGGCGTCTATCTGTTTCATACCATTCAGGCCAAAGAAACGCTCTACGGGGTATCCCAAAAGTACGGCGTAAGCGCTGAGAGCATCATCGAAGCTAACCCCGGACTGTCGAACCTCAGTTTCGCTACAGGCAAGATTATTCGCATTCCCTCAAATGTCAAGCCTAAGCAGACAACCGAGATAGTCGAGACCCGCAGAGGGGTTAAAGAGGTTTACTATACCATCCTCGAAAAGGAGACTGTCTATAATCTGTGCAAGAGATTCAAGACGACCGAACAGGAACTGCTCAAGCTCAACCCCGAACTTGCAGGCGGTCTGCGCAAAGGCATGACAATACGTATCCCTCTGAGGATTAACGAAGACGACATTAGCCGGGAAGATGAGCTTGACGCCGGCGAGGTGAACGCCATGCTCGACGCACGGACGGCTGCCAAGCCGGTGAAGGCAGCCCGGATAGCTCTGCTGTTGCCCTACAATGCCACTAATCCGAAAGTTATAGCAGGCGGATCGTCTATCACCGAATATTACGAAGGCATGTTACTTGCTGCCGATAGCTTGCGCCGTATGGGTTACATAACCGAGCTGTTCGTCTTTGACATCGGCGACCGCAAGGAAGATCTGCAGAAAATCCTTGACGAGGATGCTGATGTACTCGAAAGCGTCAGTCTTATAATCGGAGGCGTTTCCAACGAGCAGATACGGCTGATTTCCGACTTTGCCCTCAAATACAAGAAGAAATATGTTATTCCCATCACTTCCAAGAACGATGAAGTGCTGACTAACGCCTACGTTTTTCAGGTCAATACGCCTCAGACATATCTTTGTGATAATGCGGCTTTTGCGGCGGCTAACCTCTTCGACAAATATAATATTGTTTTTATCGACACCAAAGATAAGGACGAACAGACCGACTTCATCAATACTTTCAAGAAGGAACTGAGAGGTCGCACGACGTCTTTCAGGGATTTTACGTATAACGAGGATACTTTCGAGTCGAAGATAATCGCCGACCTGAGCGCCGACAAGCCTAACCTCATCATTCCGCTTTCCAATACGGAAGAGGCTTTGAATAAGATTACAACCGTCCTGCGCTCGATTACAAACACCAAGCCGGAGTACAAAATCACGCTCTTAGGATATCCTGTATGGCAATCATACAATAAATGTCTGGATGATTACCACGCCCTCGACACCTATATCTACAGCCTCTTCTATGCAGACAATCTCAATCCTGACGTCAAAGCATTTTACGACACCTACAGGAATTGGTACAGCAAAAGCCCTTCTCAAAAGCCTTTCCCCAAGTATTCGATGTTAGGCTTCGATACGGGGATGTACTTCTTCGGCTCGCTGCAAAAACACGGCGAAAACTTCGAGACCGAACTGCCTGCAACCAAGCACAAAAGTTTGCAGATAGGTTTCAACTTCGAGCGCGTCAACAATTGGGGAGGATTCATCAATACTAATATCTACATCGTCCACTACAACAAGGACTTCACCATTACCCGTTCCGATTTCAAATGAAACTGTTTTTAGTTCAATAACCAGCTCCGATTTCAAATGAAACTGTTTTTACTTCTCTTCCTTATTATCTCTGTCCCGCTTGCGAATGCGCAGATTGTGCAGACCTTGCCTTACGAGTTTGTAGTCGGTATTTCGGGAGGCTCTACATTCTCGTCGGTTACTTTTAATCCAAAGGTAGTGCAGGGTACGATTAACGGCCTTACTTTTGGTCTTATCGGTCGCATGACTATGGCGGAGAACGTCGGGCTGCAGATTGAACTGAATTATGCCGAAGAGGGTTGGGCGGAGAAGTTTGAAGAACAGCCGGAGTACCGTTACGAACGCCGTCTGCGCTATCTGCAATTTCCGTTCTACACTCGCGTACAGTTTGGCGGACGCACGGTAAAAGCTTTTGTCAATGCCGGGCCGCAGATAGGTTACATGTTAAGCGAGGCTACCGACGAAAACCTCAACGGCGAAGCGCCCGGCAAGGTTAACGCTCAGCATGATATGAAGGTCTCGAACCGCTTTGACTGGGGATTGAGTGGCGGCGCAGGCGTCGAACTGCGTACTTCGGTCGGCTATTTCACTATCGAAGGGAGATATTTGTATGCCTTAGGCGATATTTATTCCACAAGTCGCGCCGACTACTTCTCCAAAGCTTCAGCTCAAACAATCACCGCCAAAGTAGCGTATCTGTTTGTGATACATTAGCTGTCACTTCTTCTTTACCGTCCATCCGAAGTATCCTATTACATCATCCAGACCGTAATAGTTACCGTGAACATAAACGAGCAGATCGGCGCGTTTAAGGTCGAAAGCGCCGGTTGCGGGGTCTAAATAGCGGTCGTCGATACGGACATTTACTACATCCGAAATAAACATGTCGTGCGAGCCGAGCGCAAGTACTTCCTTCACTCTGCACTCGATGCAGACGGGCGACTGCTCTATCAGCGGCGCTCGCACTATCGACGACTTGCCGGCGGTAAGTTCCATCTCGGCAAACTTGTTATGATCGCGTCCGGAAACTACGCCGCACCAGTCTGTAGCCTTAGCCATCTCGCGGGTAGTAAGGTTGATAACGTACTCCATCTGCTTTTTCAGAACAGGATAGGAATGACGCTCAGGACGCACCGAGATATAACACATTGGAGGGTTAGAGCAGATAGTGCCGATCCAGCTGACGGTCATAATATTGTATTCCGATTCTTCGCCGCCGCAGCTAATCATCGCTGCCGGCAAGGGGTAAATCATTGTCCCCGGTTTCCAATCTATCTTCACTATGCGTTATTCACTATTTTAATATCTTCCTTATTGATTTTGCGTTCGCAGTAGCGGCATTTGATAGTGCCCATTCCGCGATCTATGACATAGAAGCGGGAGTCCATCGGTTCGTTGTTTGAGATACACTTGGGGTTGTTGCATTTGACGACGCCAACAAGTTCGTCCGGCAGGCTGACAAACTTCTTCTCTACTACCTCATAGTCGCGGATGATGTTAAGCACCACATTAGGAGCGACCAGAGCTATACGGTTTATCTCATCTTTCTCGAAGAACTTGTCCGCAATCTTTATCACACCCTTGCGCCCCATCTTTTTACTTTCGAGGTTATTGCCGATAGTGATACGGTTCTCCGTTTTATCGAGGCCAATCAACTGCGCCACTTTAAACAGATGTTCCGGCGGGATATGGTCTATAGCTGTGCCGTTTTCGAGGGCGGCTACCTGTAATTCCTTTGACATGATTTTCAGTATATTTTAAACAGTTAATTCTCAATTCTCAATTCTCAATTATTCATTCACTATTCCCAGCACATCGCATATAATAGCTTCGCGGGTAAAAAGTCCGTTCCTTGCCTGCTGAATATAGTAAGCCTTGGGGTTGTTGTCCACGTCGTAGGTAATCTCGTTGACCCTCGGCAGAGGATGGAGGATACGCAAGTTAGGACGCGAGTTGTCGAGCATCCTGTTCCGCAGGATATAAACGTTCTTGACCCGTTCATACTCTACAATATCGGTAAAACGTTCCTTTTGCACCCGCGTCATATAAAGAATATCCGTTTGGTTGATAATATCTTCCGAGAAGACCGTATGTTCCTGATATTCGATATGATGTTGACGGCAGATACGCTTCTGTTCATCGGGCATTCGGAGTTCGACGGGCGCGATAAAATGAAACTTCGGGCTGAAGTGCGACATGCCCGCAATCAGCGAGTGAACCGTGCGCCCATACTTGAGGTCTCCCACCATGGTAACGGTCAGATTATCGAGCCGCCCCTGCGTTTTACGGATAGAATAGAGGTCGAGCAAAGTCTGGGAGGGATGTTGATTAGCCCCGTCGCCGGCGTTGATAACCGGCACATCGGTAACTTCGGAGGCATACCTCGCCGCGCCTTCAAGGTGATGTCGCATGATGATTACATCGGCATAGTTGCTCACCATCAGAATAGTATCCTTCAAGGTTTCACCCTTTGAGGAGCTGGTCGTCGAGGCGTCCTGAAAGCCTATCACACGCCCTCCAAGCCTGTTTATCGCCGTCTCAAAGCTAAGACGGGTACGGGTAGAAGGCTCAAAAAACAGCGTAGCCGCCACCCGACCTTCCAGCAGGTTACGGTTCGGACAGCGTTCAAACTGTTCCGCGCTGTCGATAATCCTTAGAATATCCTCTTTGGCGCATTGATCAATAGAAACTAAACTTTTCTTCAACATATTACCGGGGATTTATTTCCTGTTATATCTAAAATCTTTTCTGTCATATCCAATATCTTTTCAGGTTGATTTAATATCTTTCGAGTTATCTCTGCTATCTTCCCTGATTGATTCGCGACACAAAAGTAATTATTTTTTTTCTATAACGCACAAATTTCGTACATTTGCAACCTCATAAACAAGAAAAACGATATGGCAAAATTCAGCAAGTTAGAGGTTTTAAACACCATTGTCCGCACAGGCATAGTCCCTGTTTACTACAACAAGAACTCCGAGACGGCGCGGAACGTCCTTGAAGCATGTTATTTAGGCGGCATTCGCGCCTTCGAGTTCACTAATCGCGGCGATTTCGCGCAGGACGTTTTCGCCAAGTTAGTAAAGTATGCCGCCAAGGAATGTCCCGAGATGATACTTGGCGTCGGCTCGATAGTTGACGCACCTACGGCGTCGATGTACATGCAGACAGGCGCAAACTTCGTCGTAGGCCCGCTCTTCAACCCCGACGTAGCCAAAGTCTGCAACCGTCGACTTGTACCTTACACCCCCGGTTGCGGCTCGGTAAGCGAGATAGGCTTTGCCCAGGAAGCGGGCTGCGACCTCTGCAAGATATTCCCTGCGGGCAGTGTAGGCGGCGTATCCTTCGTCAGCAACATCCTTGCGCCGATGCCCTGGACTATGATAATGGCAACCGGCTCGGTCGAGCCAACCGAAGAAAACCTCTCCGCATGGTTTCGTTCCGGCGTAACCGCCGTCGGCATGGGTTCAAAACTATTCCCCAAAGAAGCCATCATCACGGGCAACTTCCAAGTCATCACCGACCTCTGCGAAAAAGCCCTCAAATACGTAAAGAAGTGAATAACGAACAGTGAATAACGAATAACGAACAGTGAATATCACTGTCATTAACTGTTCATTATGTTTGGTAGCCTACGCATTATGATTGGTAGTCTACGCATTCTGTTTGATAGCATAACTGTTTAGTTTGATAGCCTGACTGTTTAATTTGGCAGCATAACTACGTGGAAGATTAGGAAGAATGCACCGTATGTTGACCTCAACGCGTAACGCGTTGTCCTAAACGCGTAACGCATTCCCTCTATTATTTATAGCAGAGAAGGTAACAATAACTCTGGGTAGCTTACTAATATCTCTGAATACATTATCAAAATCTCCGGGTAGCTTACTAATATCTCTGAGGACATCATCAGTATCCCGTATTTAAGACCTGCCGAACTTATACTCGATACCGATGATACCTCCCGGACTACTTTCTCCTTAAAACAATTACTGTAACGATAATACGTTCTGATACTTTTTGTCATGCTTTCTCCTCTATTTTTGTACACCTGTGGCAGGACATGACAATAACTTCTAATTCCTAATTCCTAATTCTTTAAACCCGTATCTTGACAGGTTGCCGTCCGTGCGCCTCAATATTAAATGTCCCGAAGGCTCTATAGCGCTTATTGCTGCTAAAAACTCTCCTTGCGCATCAACATATTTATGAAATCCCTCCTTGCGATAGATAAGGTCAAAGTAATCACTGTGAATGGCCTCATAGCAGAAGCCGTCCAAACGAGCCGACTGATGTGCAAATTCCTGCATCAAACGACTTAATATCTCGTCGGTATCGTAAAACCTGCCGGTTACCTGCCGCATGGACACAGGGTTTGGCGCATCGCCGTAAAACACGGTCTGATTGACGTTAAGACCAACGCCGATTATCGACTTCGTGATTTGACCCTGCATAATGACGTTTTCTATCAATATCCCTGCTATTTTGCGGTCTTTGTAATAAATATCGTTAGGCCATTTGATGGATATATCGGGCAGATAGCTGTCGAGCGTCCGCTTTACGCACAATGAAATCATCTCTGATATGGCAAACGGCTTGTTTGCAGGCAACCCCGACGGAAGGTACAGGATGCTGAAGGTGAGATTCAGGCCGGCTTCCGACTCCCAGGAAGTACCTCTCTGCCCGCGCCCCGAAGTCTGCTCATCAGCCGTTACAACGCTGCCCGAAGGCATGTCCTCAGCCTCCGACGCAAGCTGCAAGTATCTGTTGGTCGAATCTGTCTTCTGTAAATGTATGATAGGAGGATTAAGCATTGAGTTGTGAGTTAAAAAAAAGAGAGAACATTTGACGTCCTCTCTTCCGGTGCGCTCTCCCTCTTGGACTTGAACCAAGGACCCTCTGATTAACAGTCAGATGCTCTAACCAACTGAGCTAAGGAAGAATTATTTCGTACTTTTTTTGTACTTTTGCGCTGCAAAGGTAGAGATTATTTTTTTAATACGCAATATTTTTGCCGAAAAAATTTGATAAAAGTTTCAAACATGAAGATTATTGGTATTGGAAACGCGCTGTTAGACGTCTTGCTTCGCCTCGACAACGACATGACTTTAAGCGCTTTAGAAATAAAAAAAGGGGCTATGGACTTGATTGACGAGGCCAAGATGAAGAAGATACAAAAAGCTCAGTCTGACTTGGAACGCTCTGAGGCTCCGGGCGGCTCGGTAAGCAACACTGTTCGCTCGCTCGCCCGGCTTGGGGCTGATGCAGGCTACATCGGCAAAGTGGGCACAGATCGCGCAGGCGAAGTCTATAAGGAAGCAACCGTACAGGCGGGAGTAAAACCCTTTTTTGTCAGCGTCGAAGGCGTCTCGGGATGCTCTACGGTGCTTATCTCACCCGATGGCGAACGCACGATGGCGACTTTTCTCGGCCCTGCTGAGACTCTGACCGACAGCGACGTAGCCGACGAAACGCTCCTCGCCTACGACCTGCTCTATATCGAAGGCTATCTGATAAGCAATGAACGCCTCTTCCTGCCTGTCCTGAAACGTGCGAAAAGTATTGGGTTGAAGGTTGCTCTCGACCTGTCAAACTTCAACATTGTGAACGCTTTTCGTCCGATGCTTCAGGAAGTTATCCCCAAGTATGTCGATATTCTGTTCTCGAATGAGAGCGAAGCGGAGGCTTATACGGGATTGACGGCTCGTGAAGCGATAAATGTAATCGCTCGCGACGTCGAGAGGGCGATAGTAACCATCGGAAAGGACGGCGTTTTAGTTAGCGACGGCGCTCAAGTAGTGCATATCGCCGCCTTGCCGTGCAATGTTATCGACACTACCGGCGCAGGCGACAACTTCGCCGCCGGCTTCCTCTACGGATATTCGCTCGACGCCACCCTCGAACAGGCAGCAAGCATCGGCGCTCTGCTGTCGTCGAAAGTAATAGAAGTCGTCGGGGCGCAAATCCCCGATGAACGCTGGAATGAGATAAAATCAAAAGTTAAAGAAATAATAACATTATAAGATATGATACGGAAATTAAGTACAAGTTTTTTAATAATAGCGCTTTACTCCACAGGAATGTATGCGCAGGCTCAAACCGGCAACGTCGGGAATGAACAAAATCGCTTCGAGGTCAGCAAGCAGTTGGACATATTCAACGCCTTAGTAAAGGAAGTTGAGATGTTTTACGTCGATTCTATTGACATCCAGAAAGCTGTACGTCGCGGTATTGATGCGATGCTCAAGGGCTTTGACCCTTATACGGAGTACATCCCCGAAAGCGAGATGGATCAGTTCAAGTTCATCACTACCGGCGAGTATGGCGGGATTGGCGCTTATATTCGCAGTCGCGACGGCGGTACTATCGTTACCGAGCCATTCGAGAAGATGCCGGCAGCAGAAGCCGGCCTGAAAGCGGGCGACCGGATAATCGCTATCGACACCGTCAATACTTCAAATCTGCCGTCCGACAGGGTCAGCGAGCTACTCAAAGGCATTCCTAACACTAAGATGAGCGTCAAAGTTAATCGCGCCGGTGAAAAGAAACCGCTCAAGTTTGACATCGTACGCAAGCAAGTCGTAGTCGATCAGGTTACGCATTATGGCGTCTATGGCGACAAGACGGGCTATATCTATCTCAACGGATTCAACGAAAAGAGCGCACAGGAAGTGAAGGCTGCCTTCGATGATTTGAAGCGCAATCACGGCGTTACTTCGCTGATTCTCGACCTGCGGGATAATGGCGGCGGACTGCTCGAAAGCGCCGTACAGATAGTCAATTTCTTTGTTGATAAAGACAAGGAAGTAGTCTCGATGAAAGGCAAAATAAGTCAGTGGGACAAAACATAACGCACTTATAATGAACCGCTCGATACTCTTATGCCTTTAGTCGTGCTTATCAACAGTTCTTCGGCTTCGGCTTCCGAGATAGTTTCCGGCGCATTGCAGGACATGGATCGCGCCGTGCTGGTCGGGCAACGCTCCTTCGGCAAAGGCTTAGTGCAGTCAACGCGCAACCTCCCTTACGAAGGCAAACTCAAGGTTACAATGAGCAAATATTATATCCCCAGCGGCAGATGTATTCAGCAACTCGACTACTCGCACCGCAATCCCGACGGTACTGTAGCCGCTATTCCCGACAGCCTCACTTCGGTGTTCTACACGGCTAATGGGCGACCTGTGCGCGACGGTGCGGGTATCCGTCCCGACTTCGAGGTGGACGACGAGAAGATGCCCGCCATGCTCTATTATCTCTATGCCGACAGGGATTATGTGCTTTTTGATTACATAACCGAGTGGGTCGGCAAACACAAAAGCATCCCGCCGATAGCTGATTTCACGTACTCGGACGACGATTATGCAACTTTCAAAACATATATGAATGAAAAGAATTTCGAGTACGACCGACAGAGCGTAACCGCCCTGCATGCTTTGAAAGAGGTAGCCGAATTTGAGGGATTTGTAGACGACGATTTGGCCTTATTTGCATCTTTGGAAGAGAAGTTGAAGCCTAACCTTGAGCGCGACCTCAATCGCTACGAGCAAGCTATTCGTCGCCTTATCTCGGCCGAGATAGTGAAGCGTTACTATTACCGGCGCGGCGAGTTGTTGCAGAACCTGAAAGACGACCAAACGCTACGCAAAGCGCTCGACGTTCTCCGCGACGCCGCCATATATCGCCAAGCGCTAAACCCAAGCGCTGAAAACGGAGAGTTGTTATCAACGA
>JAITNE010000169.1 GCA_031290635.1 Tannerella sp.
TGACGCTTGTGTTTATAATTTTTTCGATAACCAACCAGCTACAGGGCAATGGCTACTTAGCCGTCTATATCAGCGGACTTGTGATGGGCAACTCAAAGTTTGTTCACAAGAAAACATCGAAAAACTTTATGGACGGGATGACTTGGTTGTTTCAGATTGTAATGTTCCTTACTCTGGGTTTGCTTGTCAACCCGCTGGAATTGCTGCCTATTGCAGGAATAGGTTTGGCGGTAGGTATGTTTATGATTATTGTTTCGCGCCCTGTTGCCGTGTGGTTGTGTCTGCTGCCTTTCCGAAAGATGTCGTTTAAGGCTAAGAATTACGTTTCGTGGGTCGGTTTGCGAGGCGCAGCGCCCATTTTGTTTGCTACTTATCCCTTGACTTCACACGTCAGAGAAGGCGCGGTAATCTTCAATATAGTATTTTTTGTTACTCTCGTTTCGTTATTGTTGCAGGGTACGACAGTGCCGTTGGTTGCAAATCTGCTCGGCTTGGCAGGCGAATTTAAGCAGAAACTCAAACTGAAATCGTTCGATGTAGAGTTGTCGGAAGATATTAAGTCGGTGATGACCGAGAAGAAAGTAGATGCGGAGTTATTGGCTAAAGGCAACCGGATAATGGACTTGACATTGCCCGAAAAGGCGCTTATCGTGATGATCAGACGCGGCGAACAATACCTTGTGCCGCGTGGCTCTACAGTGCTTGAACCAGGCGATATATTATTGCAATTGTCGGATTAGCATTATGTTTCTGTGTATTGCAGTCTTATATTTCCGTGAGACAGCGGCAGGCTGTTGCTATGTCGGGGACGTTGCGTATGATGAGGCTGCGGCGTCCGGGTTGTTCGCGCAAGCTGCATATCTTTGAACGTTGCTGTATGTAACTGAGCAAACGCGTGAAAGCATGGCTGCGATAGTAGGGACTTGCGTCGTCCTTGATAAGATGCAGCGTCATCATTCCCTGCTTCAATATTATCTTCTCAAAACCTAACTGTTTACCGAGACGGCGCAACTGTACAACGCGAATCAACTCAAGACCCTGCGCCGGTATCTCGCCGAAACGGTCGCGCAGGCGGGCAACGAAGCCGTCGAGGCTCTCTTCGCTTCCTATCGAATCAAGCTCGCGATAGATGCCTACACGCTCCGAATCGTTGGGTATATAAGTTGGCGGGAAGAGCAGTTCGAGGTCGCTTTCAATAAAAGTATCGCGTACGAGTTCACGCTCTTCGCCGGCGGTATCGTCGTCGTTATCGTAGAGGTCGGCAAACTCATCTAATTTAAGTTCTTCAACAGCTTCTTCAAGTATTTTCTGGTAGGTTTCGTAGCCGAGGTCGGCGATAAATCCGCTTTGCTCGGCGCCAAGCATATTGCCTGCGCCGCGAATATCAAGGTCTTGCATGGCGATAAAGACGCCGCTACCCAGCTCGGCGAAGTTTTCGATAGCTTGCAGTCGGCGACGCGATTCGGGAGTGATAGTAGTGAGGGGCGGCGCGAGTAGATAACAGAACGCCTTGCGATTGCTGCGCCCTACGCGTCCGCGCAGTTGGTGCAGCTCCGAAAGCCCGAATTGGTGAGCATTGTTGATTATGATAGTGTTGGCGTTCGGAACGTCGATGCCGTTTTCAATAATAGTAGTCGAAATAAGCACATCATATTCGTAATTAACAAAGTCGATGATGATTTTTTCGAGCTTTTCGGGTTCGAGTTGACCATGTCCGATAGCGATGCGTGCATCAGGTATTTCGCGACGTATCAGCGCCTCCATCTCATAGATGTTTTGGATACGATTATTGATGAAAAACACTTGTCCGTTGCGGCTCATCTCGAACTCTATCGCTTCGCGGATAATATCAGGATTGAAGCGTTCAATCTCAGTCATTATAGGGTAGCGGTTAGGCGGCGGAGTATGTATGTTACTAAGGTCGCGTGCGCCCATAAGCGAGAATTGAAGCGTGCGGGGGATAGGCGTGGCAGTCATTGTCAGCGTATCGACATTAGTACGCATCTGCCGCAGTTTCTCCTTGACCGAGACGCCGAATTTCTGTTCTTCATCGATAATCAGCAGCCCCAAGTCTTTGAATTTTATGTCCTTTCCGGTGAGGCGATGAGTGCCTACGAGTATATCAAGCGAGCCGTCGTCAAGGCGTCGCAGGATGTCCTTAACATCATTTGCAGTACGCGCCCGGCTGATATAATCTACAGTGCAGGGAAAGTCTTTGAGGCGCTCGCTGAAGGTGCGGTAATGCTGAAAAGCAAGCACTGTAGTAGGCACCAGCACGGCTACCTGCTTGCTGTCGGCAACGGCCTTAAAGGCAGCGCGTATAGCTACTTCGGTCTTGCCAAAACCTACATCGCCGCAGATAAGCCGATCCATAGGGCGGTCGCGTTCCATATCAGCTTTGACGTCGTTAGTAGCTTTCAGCTGGTCGGGGGTATCTTCGTAGATAAAGCCGGCTTCGAGTTCGTCCTGCATGAAACTGTCGCGACTGAAGGCAAAACCTTTTTCATTCTTGCGCTGTGAGTAGAGGAGGATAAGGTCGCGGGCTATGTCTTTGACCTTCTTTTTGGTGCGATCTTTCATCTTTTCCCACGCGCCGGAGCCTAACTTGCTCAGTGTGGGCGCTTCGCCGTCCCTGCCTTTATATTTCGAGAGCTTGTGAAGCGAATGAATGCTTACGAAGATGATGTCGTTGTTTTTGTAAATCAGTTTGATAGCTTCCTGCAGTTTGCCGTTGACGTCGGTGCGCACAAGTCCGCCGAACTGCCCCAGACCATGGTCGATATGCACGATATAATCGCCGTTTGAAAACTGATTCAGTTCTTTCAGCGAGAGAGTCAGTTTGCCGCTTCGCGCCTTGTCGCTTTTGAGGTTGTATTTATGGAAGCGTCCGAAGATCTGATGGTCGGTGAAGAGGCATATTTTCAGCGTGTTATCGACATAACCATCGTGCAGGGTATGGTTCATGGCGGTGAAAGTAAGGTCGTCGCCGCGGTCGCTGAAGATATCCTTCATACGCTCGGCCTGCTTTGCGCTGTCGGTCAGCAGATAGACGGTGTAGCCGGCTGCTATGTGGCTCTTGAATGATTCGCTGACGAGGTCGATGTTTTTCCGGAAGACTGGCTGTGGCGTAGTGTCAAAGGCGACGGTAGCGCCGATATGCCGGTTTCGGAAGTGAAACTGCAGGAAGCGTTCCGTTTGCGAGGCGAAATCCTCTGCCGTAAGGAGTTTGCGGCGCATGTCGTTTATATCCTTAAAACCTTCTTCGTCGCGATTGACAGGCGTTTCGTCGCGGATGCCTGCAATGCGCTCGATACACCACTCCATATCGTCAGCCACGAGCATAGCCTCATCGGGAAGCAGTTCGAGCAGCGACGAATCAGGCTCATTATGACGGCTTATTTCGGGAATGACGTGTATCGCGGTCAGTTTATCTTTCGAGAGCTGCGTTTCTACATCGAAGCTGCGGATAGTCTCTACCTCGTTGCCGAAGAAGTCGAGCCGGTAAGGATATTCGTTCGAGAAGGAGAATATATCGACAATACTGCCGCGCATGGCGTACTGTCCGGGTTCATAGACGTAGTCGGTCTGTTCAAAACCGTAACTGTCGAGCACGTCGGAGACAAACGCAGGGTCGATTTTCTCACCCTTATGAACAGTCAGTGTGTTTTCTTGCAGGGTTGCCATCGAAAGCACTTTCTCTGCTATAGCGTCGGGATATGAAACGATGATGCAGCGCGGATTGGCGTCCTGCATAAGGCTAAGCGCTTCGGTAC
>JAITNE010000179.1 GCA_031290635.1 Tannerella sp.
TTGCCCCCCACGAGAACCGCGTTGCCCCCCACGA
This sequence comes from Tannerella sp., assembly GCA_031290635.1. Taxonomy (GTDB): domain Bacteria; phylum Bacteroidota; class Bacteroidia; order Bacteroidales; family Tannerellaceae; genus Tannerella. The sequence continues at coordinate 35 of JAITNE010000179.1, forward strand.
GAATCGCGTTGCCCCCCACGAGAACCGCGTTGCCCCCCACGAGAGACTCCCGGAACTCCGCTAGAGACTCCGGGACCTCCGCGAAAAATTCGCGGACATCAGTATAATAATAATTGCCTTTAATATCATAATCACAGCTTTTGTTTAATTTTTTCGATACCTGCGCCGAAGAGTGCGAAATCGTAGATAACGGGATCGGCGGGGTTGAAAAGACGCAGTCGGGAGGTGAGTTCTTCGACCGCCTTCCAGTCGTTGCTTTTGCGAGTCAGCAGACCTAATGCGCGAGACGTGTTGCCGACGTGCACATCCAGGGGTATGTACAGCTGGCTTGGATTCATCGACTTCCATACTCCCAAATCAACTATCCCGTCCGTGCGGACTAACCACCGCAGGGCGAGATTAACCCGCTTCAGCGCCGAGTGGTCAAGGTTTGAGGAATAACAGACCGGGGAGGGTACGTTGCTGTTGGCAGCCAGGGCTGCATCCCTGAGCGCAGTAACGAGCTTCTGCGGCGCAGGATAACCGCAAGTCGCCATATAAGCGTCCATGCTGTCGTAATGCGAATAGAAACGGCGGTAACCTCGCAGGAGGTAAGCCATGTCATCCTCAAAAAATGTCCGATGTACGTTAGCTGTTCCGAGCTTTTCATAACCTTTGCTCATAACGTAGTCGTAGGGGCTGTTGCCCATGCGCAGCAGCATCCGCTCCGCGTCGCGAAGTATCAGAGGCCGTTTGCCCCACGCTATGGTGGCGACGAGGAAAGCGACGATTTCTATATCGTGCAGCTCCCCGTATCTGCGCGGAAAACGCACCGGATCATCTTCAATAAAGGAGGGCCGGTTGATCCTCTCAGTCAATTCATCAAGATATGCTTTTATGTCCATTTCAGTCTGATATGAGTTTGATTCGGAGGGCAAAGTTAATAAAAAAACCCGTACCTTTGCAGCACAATATTTAATTATAATAAAATACAGTATGAATACAGAACAGATTCTGGCCTCTCTGGAGGCTAAACATTCGGGCGAAAATGAGTACATGCAGGCTGTCAAGGAAGTCCTGCTAAGCATCGAAGGTGTTTACAACGAGCACCCCGAGTTCGAAAAGGCTAAAATCATCGAACGGCTGGTTGAGCCTGACCGTACGGTAACTTTCCGCGTGCCCTGGACGGACGACAGGGGAGTTGTGCAGGTTAACCTCGGTTACCGCGTGCAGTTTAACAACGCTATCGGCCCTTACAAGGGCGGTCTGCGCTTTCACGCTTCGGTTAACCTGTCGATACTGAAGTTTCTCGGCTTCGAGCAGGTCTTCAAGAACGCGCTCACAACGCTTCCCATGGGTGGCGCAAAGGGCGGCTCGGACTTCTCGATACGCGGCAAGAGCGACGCCGAGATTATGCACTTCTGCCAGGCGTTTATGACCGAGCTGTGGCGCAATATCGGGCCCGACACAGACGTTCCTGCCGGCGACATAGGGGTCGGAGCGCGCGAGCTGGGCTACCTCTACGGCATGTACAAGAAACTGACGCGCGAACATACCGGCGCCATCACCGGCAAGGGGCTTGAGTACGGCGGCTCTGTCCTGCGTCCCGAAGCGACGGGCTTCGGCGGACTCTATTTCGTAAATCGGATGCTTCACGAACACGGCATGGACATCAAGGGAAAGACGATAGCGCTGTCGGGCTTCGGCAACGTAGCATGGGGAGCGGCTATCAAGGCTGTTGAATCAGGCGCGAAGGTTGTAACGATTTCCGGCCCGGACGGCTACATCCACGACCCGGACGGCATCTCCGGAAGGAAGATTGACTACATGCTCGAACTGCGGGCTTCGGGCGAAGACATGGTTGCTCCTTATGCCGACGAGTTTGCCGGCGCCGTATTCTATCCAGACAAACGTCCCTGGGAACAGAAGGTAGATATAGCCCTGCCCTGTGCGACGCAGAACGAACTCGACGCAGCGGACGCCGAATGTCTGATTGCCAACGGCGCTAAATGCGTAGCCGAAATCTCCAACATGGGTTGCACCTCCGAAGCTGTAGATACATTTATCGAACGCCGTTTTCTGTTTGCGCCGGGCAAGGCTGTAAATGCGGGCGGCGTGGCTACCTCCGGCCTCGAAATGACACAGAATGCAATGCATATCTCATGGACTCCGGAAGAGGTGGACGCCAAACTGCGCCATATCATGAGCGCCATCCACAGTCAGTGCGTCCAATACGGCCGCAGCGGCGATTACGTCAACTATGTGAAAGGCGCAAACATAGCCGGCTTCATGAAAGTAGCCAAAGCCATGATAGCGCAGGGGGTAGTTTGAAGCGGCCGGGCTTGCCGCTGCCAATGCTACTGCCCTGTCAGGAAGTGCAGGAAGCCGGAGAGGAGTTAAGGCGACTGCGTGGGAGGTCGCGGAACACAGCGGCATGACGAGCGCCTGTATCCCCCGAAATCCTGCCTGTATCCCTTATATAATAATGTATATGGCTTGATTGATGTAGAATATTCCTGTAATGACGGCTGTCCGCGACGTCATTGCGAGGAGGTACGACGAAGCAATCTGATAATGTTTAGATTGCTTCGTACCTCGCAATGACGTCGCGAAATATCGCAATGACGTCGCGAAATATCGCAATGACGTCGCGAAACACAGCGGCATGACGATTGCTTGTATCACCCAAAATCCTGCTTGTATCCCCCGAAATCCTGCTAATATCCCCCAAAATCCTGCTCATATCCCCCGAAATAAAAATCATATCCACCAAAATCCTGCTCATATCCCCAAAAATAAAAATCATATCCCCAAAAATCCTGCTCATCTTCCTTATATAATAATGTATATGGCTTGATTTATGTCGCATGTTTACGGGATGTTTGCTGTTCGGAGCGGAAGGGTGCGCAGGGCAGCTTTGCGGCGGGTGCGGCGGCGGGAGATTGTGCGCTTTAGCCACATACAGTAGCCGCTTAACGGCAGGAGACCGCCTGCAAGAGCCGCAAGGAAGGATAGTATCCGCGTAAGCATGCCTCCCCATGTGCCGAAGTGTACCGACATTATCCAGCCTCGCATCTTTGAGGATTTTTCGGCGTTACGGTAGAGGGTAGAGCCGGTCAGTTCGCCGCTGGTGGCGTCGAAGGTGTACTGATCGGAGGCCATACGGTTTCCGAAGTGCGGGAAGGAGACGTTTGCAGTGCCGTTGGAGACAGTTATTTGCGTGAAGTTCGGATTTGCGGTTTTTAGCTGCCCGTAAACGTTCTGCCAGTTAGAAAAATCTGTTACTGAGGCTACTCCGCCACGTCCGCCGCCGCCTCCACGTCCGCCACGTCCGCCGCCGCCGCGAGAGCCGCCGCCTTCGCGTCCTCCACGTGAGCCGTTTTCGGCTGCGTCGCCGCCTTCAGCACGTGCGCCGCCGCGTGCTCCGTAGGGGCTTGCTTCTACGCCGAATACGCGGTAGAATGCGGTGCGATACCAGGGGAATGAGTAGGTCAGGCCTGTGAGCGACATCGCCAGCAACAGCAGCGCGGCGTAAAATCCGGCTGCCAAGTGAAAATCGTAGTTGAAGCGGCGGAATCCTTTGTTCAACGATATTCTGAGGCTGGTCTTCAGGGTTTTGAGGCGACGGGGTATCCAGATTGTCAAGCCGCTTAGAATGATAAGGACAAAGACCAGAGTGCTCCAGCCTGTGAGCAGCTTCCCGACGAACAGTCCGCCGTCTTGACGCATGGAGTCCATAAGCCAGCGGTGCATCCGAAACATAATCATAAAGAAGCCCGGACGCGGGTTAGGGGGGAGGACTTCGCCGGTAAACTGATTTACACAGATTGTGGCTCTGTGCGGCTGTGAAAGTCCTGCGCGGTAGGCGCGACGGGGGTCGGCAGAGATGCTTACGGATGTTACGGAGATGGTGTCGGGCAAGGTCTTAACGACGTTTCCTATTAATATGTTAACAGGAAGGGGAGTTTTAACAAAGGGGGAGTTCTCTCCGGAGAGAGGGGAGTTCTCTCCGGAGACAGGCTCTACGAAATATCGTTCGGGATAGAGAAATTCAAGGATTTCGACCTCGAATACAAGCGCTGCTCCCGATAAACATACTGCCGAGATTATCAATCCGAAAGGGATTGACATCCACAGATGAATCTTTTTTATTGCTTTGCGCATCATAAGATGTAAATTAGAAGTTGGAAATTAGAAGTTAGAAATTATCAGACCGAATATATCAATCGGAAGCCTTCCCGACTTAATCATCAGTACTCAAGTTTTCCTATGGCGGATATGCTTGCGGATGTTACGCTTACGCCTTTGACGGCGGTAGCTGTGGCTGGGTCAACGACATAGACCGCAGGTTGCAGGCCGTCTGTGGTAACTATCGGCATGTAGGCCTTGCCGTCTTCAAAGTAGGGGAATGAGCCGAAGGAGCTGATTATTGAGCGTTCGGGCATGCCGCCGTCCACCCATTTGAACGACTTTGCGACTGCGTCGATTATCGCTAAACGGCGGGTATCGGCCGTAATGGATGTGGTAACTCCCGGCTCGGCGTACATCTGCAAGAGAAAGTAATTGCCGGTTATAAACCAGACTTTGAAGAGGTGGCATCCTCCGGAGGCGGCCTCGACGTCGAAAAAGTAATCCTTGTCGAAGGCTTCGGCGCCGGCCTTGATTCGCAGTGCGCCGGAGGGACGGTCGGAGGCAAAGACGCCTTCGTTGGCGGCGGCGTTGGCGGCCGAAAATACGTAGATGTCGCCCTCTGAGTTGGCTGCTATTGTTTCGTAGAACTGTGAGCGGAAGCGCGAGGAGGCGTAGCTAAGGCGCTCGTCGGAGATGATTTTGGGATTCTCGAAGCTCACATTGTTGTAGATGCCTATCCAGCACTTGTTGGGATGCAGGGAGGTGGTGATGGCGCCGGTCGTGGAAACGAGGTCGGGTTTGAGGACGAGTGCGGCGTCGATGTCGGGATGTCCCTGCTGTACGCCGTAGGGACTGTAGCCTTGCGGACAAAGTGCGGTGTAGATCTTGCCGCCCGATTCGACCAGCCCTGAAACGGTGAAGTATTCGCCGTTGCCATCGACGAGGTTCTCGGTTATTACGGTCCTGGTGTCGAGGGTCTGCTCTTCGACGTTGAGGAAGGTGAAGGTTACGCCGTACTTGGGGTACTTCTTTTCTGCGTCGGCGGCGTCGAAAAAGGCTGTAGCGCCTGACGCGGCTGTGATTACGTGCTGACCGCAGGCTCCGTAGGTAGTGAAGCGGTTGGTTATCTCGAACTTGATACTGCGTTCCTTCAGTGCGCCGTTTTCGTCGAGGATGTAGGACGAGCCTGTGCCTGCGTTGCCCTGATTGTAAACAAGGCGGTAGGCGTACTTGCGGCTGTGGAATATCCATGCCGTAGCAGATTCGGCTTCGATGCCGCTGTTGACGATGGTCAGCGAACCTTCGTCAAGGCGGTCGGCGGTCAGCAGATAGACTGCTTCGGCGCTCGAAGCTGCGATTAGATACTTGCCGGATTCTTGGGTGATGGCGTCGTCGTCCGGCGTCTTGTCGTCATCACTGCAGGAGGTCAAACCTCCGATAAGGAAAAGGGATATTAATCCCAAAAAACAGAAATTCTTTTTCATCTCGTTTTAATTAAATGTTAATGTATATTGATTAATGAATAGCGAACAGTGATTAGTGAATAGTGAATAGTGAATAGTGAATAATGTGTATATGCTTAAATTTTATTTCCCAAAGAAAAATCTCAGCTTGCCGTAGAACGCTCTTCCGGGCTTTTGGAGGGAGAAGTTGTCGTAGAGGCGGGAGTCGGTGAAGTTGCGGCATTCGAGCGAAAGGTTGTAGCGACCGCCGGGGAAACTGTAAACTATCGTCAGGTCGTGCGAGAGCTGGTCGGGTACGCGGAGCTTGGTTGCCGCCGAACCGTGATTCTCCCAATAGAGGGGGAAGTCTTTTACGTATATCAGGCCGTAAGTGGCTGTCAAGACAGCGCCTTTGACGAAGAGATCGGTGAAATGAGCCGAGCCGTCTGCGTTGAGGAAGAAGTAGGGGATGTTGGGGACGCGCACGCCGCAGGTAGTGCTGGGCTGTGAGGATGAACCGACGGCGAGAGGTTCGGCGTCGCGAATGTTCTGGCTGCTAAGGCTTCCGCCGAAGGAGAACAGGCGCGAGTAGTCGTAGTGCAGCTCGGCGTTTAGTCCGGTAGTGAGCACGCGACCGTGATTCTCGTGCGAGGCGTAGAACAGTCCGCCCGTGTAGCGGTTCGTAACCCTGCGGATATAGTCCTTAGTGTCGCGCCGTAGCACGCCGGCCTGCAGGTAAACCGAATGCAGCCCGAAAACACGGGAGTACGACAGACTGAGATTCACGTTATCGCTGCGCTCCGGCTTCAACTCCATTGCGCCGAGTTCGAGGTCTTCATCACCGAAGAGTTCATCGGTAGTGGGCAGACGGAAAGCTTTTTCGTAAGACAGCTTGGCCTGGAAGTCATGCAGGAAAAAGCCTGTCGCAGCAGCGCCGTAGCCCGTCGCACCTGCGGATTCGCTGAAGAGGACGTAGTCGTAACTTCCGCCGGTAGCCTGATTGCGCGGGCCGGAGCTGTATTGATTGTAGCGCTTCAGGAAGACGGAGAAGTTAGCCAGACGCTCGTAACGCAGGGTGTAGGAAAGTCCGGAGATGTTCTTGCGGGACAGTTTCGACATCAGCGAGGAGGCGGATTGATTCTCGCTGTCGCCTGTGCTGCGGCGGTCGGCGACGGTGAGGACGTGATTAAAGGCGAAGCCGTGTGTCTCACCCAAATTATAGCCTGCGTTGACGGTCGAGTTGTAGTTATTATTCTGAAAACGACCGTCCTGATAGGATTGCTCGCCGAGCTTGCCGTTATTGTAGCGCGACTCTCCCCTCCAATTAAACAGGCTCGTGGCAGTGTCGAGGTTATGAGTATGATTGCGGTTGTAGTTGGCGGTCAAGGCAAGGCTGAGATTTTTGACGATAAGGTTGCGCTTGCGGTATTCAAAGGAGGGCATCACGGAAGAAGCATCGTTACGCTTGCGTCCAAAGACGATTTCCTGCCTGACGCCGTTCTGCAACTCCTTCTCGCTTTGCGAAAGATTCAGCGCAAGGGAGATTTTGTCGGCGAAAGGGCGACCAACAATTCCGACCTTCAGGATAAGAGTTTCGTTGTGGTAAGTATCGTTAAAGCGGCGGACGCGCTCGATTACGGCCTCGTCGATTTGCCCGTTGTCGAGGTTCTTGACCGGCGTGAAGACGTGATAGGAGTTGTCCGAATAGTTCTGAAACGCATTCACCTCCACGTAGAGACCCGCGTCGGTCGTATGACGCATGTTGAGATATGACTTGTGAGTATTGAAAGAGCCGAACGAGTAGGAAGCGTCCACAAAACTGCGCCGGCGCTCTCCGGTAACGATGTTGACAACCCCGCCCAACGCGTCCGCCCCGAATCCCACCGGCACTACCCCGCGATAAACCTCAATCCGTTCCGCGAAATTAATCGGGATATTATTAATACCGAATGAATTGCCTGCGCCCTCAAGCGGCACGCCGTCGATAAAGAACTTGATATGCCGGCCGCTGAAACCGTCGAGCGAGAAGTGCATGTCAGAGCCTAAGCCGCCGGATTCTCTGAGTTTCACACCCGGCGCCTTAGCCAGCGCTCCGGCCAAATCGACAGCGCTGTTATGCAACGCCTTCGCGTCGAGCGCAACGGCATTGTAAGCCGATTCCTGCACACGGCTCAAAGCAGTAGATACAACCAGGACTTCACCTAACTGCTCTATGTGAGGCGTCAGGATGACGTCGTAACTGTTTGCGGGGTTGATGCGGAGGATAGCGGCTGTATCGCCGGTATTTAAGGCATTGATGCTTATTTTTTGGGTGAATGATTCATATCCCAACGCCTTGACGGTAATAGTGTATTCGCCTTTCGGAACATCTATCGCATACCGCCCTTCAGAGCCGCTGAGCGTGCTGAATGATACGCCGTTCGTCTTGGCGTTTACGGCTTTAGCCTTGGCGTTTACGCCCTCTAACCGAACAGTTGCGAAGTCTATGATTTCGCCTTCGGAGGAAGTTACTTTCCCGTAGAGCCTTAGCTTCTCCTGTGAGAACGCTTCGCCTGCGTTTAATAAGGTGCAGAGAAGCAAAAAGTACTTGTAATATTTAAACATCTTCGTTTGATTTTCTTATTTTGAATCTATAAAAAACCTGTAGTTTTGAGGCTGCAAAGGTCGGGGTATTTGCGCGACCCTGCAATCCCCTGAAATAGGGATTTTTTATGGGATTTGTACTTATTAGTAGGGATAGCTGAAGGAAAAACGCCCTCCGGGAGTATTCAGAGAGGATATCCCTTGCATCCCCATCAATCCCCGAAAACGGCAATCCCCGTCAATCCCCGAAAAATTGCTTACCTTTGCACCCTGTTAAATCACCGAAAACGGTATAAAGATGAAGTTATCTATTTCCAACGGGACATCGTTTCGTATTTTAGTAGCGCTCAGCGTGGCGCATTGTTTGAACGACTTGCTGCAATCTGTTTTGTCAGCTAGCTATCCTATTCTTAAAAACGACCTTTCTCTGTCTTTCCGGCAGATAGGGTTGATTACGCTTGTTTATCAGCTGGCGGCGTCTGTTTTCCAGCCCGTCATAGGATATTACTTCGACAAACGACCGTCGGCTCGATCCTTGCCGACAGGTATAGCCTTCTCGCTGTGCGGACTTCTTTCGCTCGCCTTTGCCGATTCGCTGCCTTGGGTGATGTGCTCCGTGTTTATGCACGGTCTGGGGTCGTCTATCTTTCACCCCGAAGCGTCGCGGCTGACCTCGCTTGCAGCCGGTGGTAAAAGAGGATTCGCACAGTCGCTGTTTCAGGTCGGAGGCAACTTCGGAAGCGCGGTCGGACCCTTGCTTGTAGCGCTTGTAGTCGCGCCTTATACCCGCCATAACATCGCCTTTCTGGGAATACTTGCTATTATCGCTTTTATGGTCATCATGCCTATCAGCCGCTGGTATAAGGAGCGATTGCAGTACATCATCAGTCAGCGCAACGCGGCGGCGTCGGCAAACGTGCAACGCCCTCTGTCGCTCCGTCTGACGGTCTGTTCCATCGTTATACTGATGATGCTTATCTTCTCGAAATACATCTACATGGCAAGCCTGTCGAGCTATTATACCTTCTACCTTATTGAGAAGTTTGACGTTACGGTGCAAAACTCTCAGGTCTTGCTCTTCGTCTTTCTGATTGCTACGGCGATAGGGACGATGCTCGGCGGACCGCTGGGCGACCGTATCGGCCGCAAGTATGTGATATGGTTTTCGATACTCGGCGCAGCTCCCTTTGCGCTCGCCATGCCGCATCTCGGACTGTTCTGGACTGTGGCGACGAGCTTCTGCACCGGTCTGATTCTATCCTCGGCATTCCCTGCAATACTGGTTTATGCGCAGGAACTGTTGCCCTACAAGTTAGGGATGGTCTCCGGTCTGTTCTACGGATTCTCGTTCGGCGTGGCAGGCATAGCTTCGGCGGTATTGGGCAGGATGGCCGATATTCACGGCATCGAAGCAGTCTATAATGTCTGCGCTTACATGCCGCTTATCGGACTGATAACTTACTTCCTGCCGAACCTCAAACGCAAGAACAAATAAATTCATTACCTTTGCGGGAAATTAACTTCTATGAATACAGATATTGAAATAGCAAAATCTTCCGTTATGCGCCCAATCACGGATATTGCGGAAAAATTGGGTATCGAGCGGGACGACCTCGAATTGTACGGTAAATACAAGGCCAAAGTACCGCTCTCGTATCAGTCGCAAGAGCCGCGATACGCTCAGCCTAAACTGATTCTTGTGTCGGCTATCTCGCCTACGCCGGCCGGCGAAGGCAAGACTACCGTTTCGATTGGCTTGGCGCAGGCGCTCAACAGACTTGGCCGTAAGACCTGCGTTGTACTTCGCGAGCCGTCGTTAGGTCCGGTTTTCGGCATCAAGGGCGGGGCGACCGGCGGAGGATATTCGCAAGTGTTGCCGATGGAAGACATCAACCTGCATTTTACCGGCGATTTTGCCGCTATCGAGAAAGCGCATAACCTCCTGGCTGCGCTTATCGACAACAACATCCAAAGCAAACTGCATTCCTTGCGTATCGACCCCCGTACTATCTCGTGGAAACGGGTGATGGACATGAACGACCGCTCGTTGAGGAAGGTCGTAGTCGGACTTGGAGGCACTACTTCGGGCATACCCCGCGAGACAGGTTTCGACATCACGGCGGCCTCCGAAGTGATGGCTATACTTTGTCTGGCTCGCGACGTTCACGACCTGAAACAGCGTCTGGGCAACATCTTCATAGGATATACGTATGACAAAACGCCTGTTTACTGCCGCGACCTGAACGCCAACGGCGCTATGGCGGTTTTGCTCAAGGACGCTATCAAACCAAACCTCGTACAGACACTCGAAGGCACGCCTGCCTTGATTCACGGCGGACCTTTCGCCAATATCGCGCAAGGCACAAACTCAGTGATTGCCACGCGAACATCGCTCGCGCTTAGCGAATACACCGTAACCGAAGCGGGCTTTGGCTTTGACCTCGGAGCAGAGAAGTTCCTCGACATCAAGTGCCGTATTGCAGGACTTACGCCGAACGCAGTAGCGCTTGTAGCTACCGTCCGAGCTTTGAAATATCACGGCGGCAAAGCCTTGAATGTCATCAAGGAGCCTGACCTGTCGGCGCTGGCAAAGGGTATAGCCAATTTGCAGAAACATATTGAGAACATCAAGCTGTTCAATCTTGCGCCCGTTGTTGCCATCAATCGATTTACGACCGACACTCAGGAAGAAGTGGATTATGTGCTTGATTATTGCAAGTCGCTCAACGTTCCGGCTTCTATTATTGACGTTTGGAGCAAAGGTGGCGCAGGTGCAATCGAGCTTGCAGAGCTTGTAGTGCACAACGCCGAAACCTGCTGCTCGTCCTTCCGGCCGCTTTATGAACTCAACGACAGCGTCAAGAACAAAATCAACTCCATAGCTCGCAAGATTTACGGCGCAGAAGCGGTTGATTACATGCCGAAAGCAAAGTCCGACTTGCAAAAGATACACGACCTTGGACTTGATGGACTTGCGATTTGCATGGCTAAGACGCAAAAATCCTTGTCCGACAATCCCGAACTGCTGGGACGCCCGAAAGACTTTATTATCACCGTTCGCGAGATAGAGATTGCCGCCGGCGCAGGCTTCCTGATACCAATCACGGGCGACATCATGCGAATGCCCGGCTTACCCGAATCGCCCGCCTCCGAGCATATCGATATCGACAACGAAGGCAATATCATCGGATTATTTTGAACAATATTATAACAATATTATGACAATATTATGACAGGAAAAGAACGCATTCAAACAGTATTATCCCACCGTGAGGCCGACAAGATCGCCCTTGATTTCGGTGGAACGCCGGTAACAGGCATTCATGTGAAGACTATTGAAGGATTACGTCGGCATTATGGCTTGGAAGACAGACCGGTTAAGGTTACAGAACCTTTCCAGATGCTTGGCGAGATAGACGACGAGCTGATAAAGCTCTGGGAAGTCGATACCGTAGGAGTGAGCGGCGAAAGGGACATGTTTGGACACCGGCAGGAAGACTTTGTTGAGACGCGCATGCCATGGGGACAGGTTGTCCTGCTGCCACGCGGCTTCAACACAAGGCAGAAGGACGGCAATCTGTACGTCTTTCCGCAAGGCGACACGGCTTGTCCGCCTACCGCCGTCATGCCGGAGAGCGGTTATTTCTTCGACGCACTTGAGCGCGTTCCATCGACCGATATTAGCGAAGAAACACGCCTTGAAGACAATCTGGAAGAGTTCACCCGGATGAGCGACGAAGATATTCTTTATTGGACTGATGCGCTCTCACGGGCGAGGGCGACAGGTCGGGCGGTCGTTGCCAATATCGGCGGGACTGCTTTGGGTGATATAGCTCTTGTGCCGGCTATGAACCTGAAGAATCCGAAAGGCATCCGGGCTATTGCCGACTGGTACATGTCCACTGTTGTAAGGGCGGATATGTTGCACGAACTGTTTGAACGGCAGACCGACATAGCTATCTCAAACCTTGAACGCATCAACCGTGCGGCGGGCGATTGCATCGACGCAGTTTATATCTGCGGCACAGATTTCGGAACGCAAACCAGCCAGTTTTGTTCTGCCGAGACTTTGAATGATTTGTACGGCGCAGGCTACCGCAAAGTAAACGACTGGGTGCATCGCAACACTACCTGGAAAACATTCAAGCACTGCTGCGGAGCTATTGTGCCGCTCTTGGATAGCTTTATTGATTTGGGATTCGACGTCATCAATCCGGTTCAAATCAACGCCGCAGGCATGGATCCGCAGTATCTGAAGAACACATTCGGCAGCAGGATTACGTTTTGGGGTGGAGGCATAGACACTCAAAAAGCGCTTCAACTCGGTACTCCCGAACAGGTGAAGGAGCAAGTCAGGCGCCTTTGCGGTATCTTCGGCGACAGTGGCGGCTTTGTATTTAATTCCGTCCACAACATTCAGGCAAATGTTCCCTTACAGAACGTGATAGCCCTGATGGATACGATTTGTGAGATAAGAAACACGTGATATCGATAAGTCCTTCCCCCGGAGGAACGAAGCAATCTCGATCAATATTAATCATAATTAGACGGAATCCTGACCGGATTCCGACCGTCCGCAATGCTGACGGACGGAAATTTCCACTTTTCCGACCGTCCGCAATGCTGACGGACAGAAATTTCCACTTTTCCGACCGTCGTCAATGCTGACGGACGGAAATTTTCACTTTTCCGACCGTCGTCAATGTTGACGGACGGAATTTCAATGAAAATCCGTATATTTGCATCTTATTAATATCAATTTTATATGAAAAGAATCTTATGTTTTATCTTGATTTTGGGATTATGCTTTCACAGCATCTGCATAAATCCCGCGAATCCTGCCAAGCCCAAAGTTACGGACGGGTATCCGGTTGCCAACTTCGCTTTGACCGTCAATGCTTCCGAAAACGGCAGTCTCTATGGTCGTATCCTTCAAAATCCGGGTCGATTGGGCGAATGGCTTGCCGACAGGGGTAGTGTAGCCGTCTTGCTTGAGAAAAACGGCGAGCGACATGACTTCTCGGACTTCAAACAGAAGCTCATCCGTCGCTCTTTTCCTTTTGTCAGCAGTTCCTACAGCGATTCGCCGCTGGTATCATCCGAAATCGACCTTCAAACCTTTTGTCCGCTTGCGATTAATGACATCAACACGTCTGCGCTGCCGGTAGTATTGCTGGAACTGACTTTTGAGAATACAGCCACAGACGAGGCTTTCAACATTATTATCCGTCCGGATTCCGCTTTTGCGAAGGAGATGAAGTCGAAGGAGCTGCAGAATGTTTCGGGCGTCGGAAATCATCGTTATCAGGTTTCATGCAACTCTGCAACCTTATGGAAGGAGGGTGAATTAATCGTGCCTGTGTCCTTGAAAGCCGGTGAACGCAAAACCTTGCATCTGCTTTTTGCTTTTTATGATGATGAATGGATCAGTGCGAATCAGTTCCGGAATATCGACGAAATATCCGACTATGCTCACAAGATGTGGTCGGTTTTGAAGGAAAAAACTCTGGCTTTTGGGGATGCTATTCCTCAAACCGGCGATGTGGAGCTGGATAAATATCTGCGATGGTACATGATTCCGGGTATTTCTCTTACAAAATGTACTAAAAACAACGAAATCGTTACCATGGGCTATCGTGAACTCAATCAGCGGGACAGTTACTGGACTTCGTGGCTGCATCTCGTCCTCTTCAAAGACGCCGAGCGCAGGATGATTGAGGAAAGCGTGGCCTGTCAGCAGCCGTCCGGCAAGATTCCGACTACCATTCTGCCGCTGATTGAGAGAAATGACGATCTGGATATCAATGCCTTTTTCATCCTTCGTGCGACAAGGTTTTTTCAGTATTATAATGACCGTGAAAGCCTCGCGACATGGTGGCCGGCGCTGACTAAAGCGATGGACTGGCTTGTTTCACGGGATACGGGCGACGGGATTCCTGCGCAGGTGTCATTTTGGGGTGATTGGAAGGACGTGATGGGCGTTGAGAACCGCAAGTATTCTCCTTTTTCGGGGCTGATATATCTGGCGGCGCTTCGTCAGATGATGACGTTGTCGGCTCAAGCCGGCGCTGCCGAAACTGTACGCAGATATGAACAGGCGTATCAAAAGGGATATGAATTTATTAACAAGTCAACCCGAGACGGCGGGCTTTGGCATGGCGATTACTATTGTCAGCTCTGGAAAGACGGGCAGGTGAACGACAAACTGCTGCAAGACCAAACTATTGGGATACTTTTTGACGTCGTCCCTCCGGACAGAGCCGTGAAGATTATCGCTTCGCTGAACGCTAAAAGTTTGACCCCCTACGGCGTCGCGGAGACTTTCCCCTACTATCCGGCGAGCTTCGGCTATCGACCGGCGACTTACCACAATGGCGCGGTCTGGCCATGGCTGAGTTTTATGGATTGCTGGGCGCGGATTCATGTCGGCAAGACTGCGGAAGCCATCGAGCTGGTCAAAAGGGTAGCCAAAGCCGACCTGGTAGAGTCAGGCGACTGGTCTCCAAACGAGCATATCAACAGTTTGACGGGCGAGAATCTCGGTTTTCAGTTGCAAGGCTGGAACGCCGGGCTATTCGGTCTGGTTTATTTCGGAATATTGCATCAAGGGATAATTCCGTAATTCCGGGATGATTTCCCGCGAGTGGGAAAACCCGCCGGAGCTTACGGCACGACTTCCGGCGGCCCGTCCAGCAACAGAGCGTGTGTTTTCGTTTGTCTTTCCAGCGATTCTCCGGCAGAAAAGAATGTAGTATCTATCGCCATGGCTGCGAAAAGATTTTTCCAGAACTGTTGTGTCTGTTTGGTATTTAACCGGTAGTCGATGACCGATATTGACAGCTCGGCTTTCTCCCATGGATAGCTGACCAAAGCTGCTCCTTGCGGCTTTTCCATGTGTTCGTAAAGAACGATTTGTGCACATTTCTTGTTTTCAGGATTGCTGTTGAATAAAGACCAGTCGGTGCGGGACGCTTGCAAAACAACCGTTCCTCGATCAACTAATTCTCCGGATAAGCCCGCCTTGAGGATGTTACAATCTCCTTCCATCTCCGCAAAGTAAAGACCCGGAAGATTGAAGTATTTTCCCCATGCGGATTCCGTATTATTCTCCAGCGCCGTTGCTTGCCTGCCGGTCAATTGAACGGAAGCCGGCAAAAAGGCATTCAACGCGGAGTCCACCGCATTACCGGCAGACATCACTAAAATCAATCCGCCTTTTTTTATGATTGCCTGTATCTCTTTCGCTGCTTTTTTGAGGTCTTCTGCGCTGATATCTTCCGCGTCAATGACGACAAAATCCGGCGTTTTCACATTGGATTGGATATTCAATCCGCTCTGACGGAGAAATTCAGCTAATAAACCTTTTTTGTTTCCGATGAAATAAGCGTCTTTGTATTTTACTAAAGGATAATCCGCTTGGCCGGGAAGTAAGATTTCCGTATAGCTATCCCATTGACAAGCCTGTGGTTTTGTCGGGGATAAGGCGGCTTTCAGCGCTTCAAACATCGGCAATGGCTTATAGAGTGGTAAACCTGAATCCAAACCCGGATTGAAAGTGCTGACATAAGGCGGTATCCGTTCGTATTGGTATCCGGGTTTGCCTTCCTCGTAGGCTTTTCCGGCAAATATACCATCCCTGCTATTGGGCAAACGGGAATAATCGTGATAACCCAGATTTTGATGTTCAATCCCGAACCAGGAAACCTCCGAAGGGGAGAAATACGCCAGATAAGGACGAGCCATCTGTACGGCATTTTGATAAACGTCTATCGCCAATGCTTCACTTCGCCCGTAGTAGGATTCAAAGGCTTTATCGCCTGCAAAATGATACAGTTGTTCGGGTCTTCCATAATAAGTAGCGCCGCTTTCTCCTACAATTAAAGGTTTCACAGCCTCTTCCGGCAAGTCTTTTACCCGCAGGTCATGCCCAAAATGTTTGCTCCAAACCGGAAGCCTCTCATCCATATCTTTGTCCCCGTCCAATGTCAGGAAATCGCGGGTCGGGTCTGACTGTTTGGCGCTCAAAGCAAGTTTAACTAATTTTTCATCCCAAATATCAGCGACTTTTTTCTCGGGTTTATTTAATAAAGCTATTGCAAACATTTCGTTTCCGGCGCTCCAGCCAATCACGGAGGGATGATTTCTGTCCCGCAGGATTAACCTGTCCAAATGCGCTTGAGAACGTTCCCAAGTAATAGCTTCTTCCAGATTCAAGCGGATAGAGCTACCGAAAAGGGCTGTTTCGTCCAAGACCATCAAACCCATTTCATCGGCCAAGTCATAATATACACGCGGCCAAGGTTGGGCGTGAGGCCGTACTGCATTGCCTCCGAAGTCTTTTATCATCTTGTACCATGCCCATGCAAACCGCCTCGAACAGATATAAGCGCTGAACGGATGTTGTATATCTCCGAAACATTGTATTTTTTCTCCATTCAAATGAAAGTCTTTCCCTTCGATTGTCAACTGTCGCCAGCCGAAACGCGTGGCTTTGCAATCGTACCTGCCTTTTTTATCCTGTACGGTTAATAACAATGTGTATAGATGGGGATGGGAAGGACTCCATTTTTTTAATTCTTCCTGCACTTTTTGCCGGATAGTCACCTTTTGGGTTTCTCCGGGTTTTATCTCAAATTCCTTGGAAGAGACGGTTAAAACGCTGTTCCCTAAACGCCAATTGATTTCGGGAGCATCCGGCACATCCTCTTTAGACGATTGATTTATCCACTCCTTGATATCGCCTTCCAAGCGGATTTTTTTCTTTTGCTTGGATTGATTGGTAAGCTGCACTTCCAACTCAAGTTCATTTCTGTTCAGCCAGGGTTGAACAAATACATCCGTTATTCGAATTTCGGGAACGATAAATAAAAAAACGTCCTGCCAGATACCCAGTATATTATCCAAGTTTGATCCCGGAGGATAGGTAGCGCCGAATTTCGTATAGACAGGATGCGTTTTGTCAAACAACTTGCTGTGACGTACGCCTACCAGCAATTCGTTGGATTGACTTGTCCTAACCTGCTCCGTGACGTCGAGTTCAAAAGGCAGGAAAGAATCGAAATTACGACCCGCTTCTTTCCCGTT
>JAITNE010000066.1 GCA_031290635.1 Tannerella sp.
ACAGGGAAGGACACAACGGAGTATTATTTGCTCACTAAAGATTATGTATCGACCTCAACATTTGAGGGGCGTGAAGTGTTGAAAATCGAAGCCGAAGGACTTACGCGGCTGGCTAATGCAGCGTTCCGCGACGTAGCTTTCCTGTTGCGTCCCGAGCATCAGCAACAGGTCGCTAATATCCTCGCTGACCCTCAAGCGAGCGAGAACGATAAGTTTGTAGCCCTCACCTTCCTGCGCAATGCTGAGGTCGCGGCTAAGGGCAAACTGCCTTTCTGTCAGGACACCGGCACTGCGATCATCGTTGGCAAGAAAGGTCAGCAAGTATGGACTGACGGCAACGACTCCGAAGCGCTCTCGAAGGGAGTGTATATCACTTATACTGAAGAGAATCTGCGCTATTCACAGAATGTAGCGCTCGACATGTACAACGAAGTCAATACTCGTTGCAATCTGCCGGCGCAGATAGACCTCTATGCTACCGAAGGCGTTGAATACAAGTTCCTTTGCGTAGCCAAAGGCGGAGGTTCGGCTAACAAGACATACCTTTATCAGGAGACTAAAGCCTTGCTCAATCCGGCTAAACTCGTGCCTTTCCTTGTTGAGAAGATGAAGACGCTCGGCACTGCTGCCTGCCCTCCCTATCATATCGCATTCGTGATTGGCGGTACTTCGGCTGAAGTTAACCTCAAGACCGTCAAACTCGCTTCGGTGCATTACTACGACCATCTGCCAACTACGGGCAACGAGGGCGGTCAGGCTTTTCGCGACGTCGAACTCGAAAAACAAGTCCTCGAAGAAGCCTATAAAATAGGGCTTGGCGCACAGTTTGGAGGCAAATATTTTGCTCATGACGTGCGCATCATCCGCCTGCCGCGTCATGGCGCTTCCTGCCCTGTCGGCATGGGCGTTTCATGCTCGGCTGATCGCAATATAAAAGCTAAGATAAATAAAGATGGCGTCTGGATTGAGAAACTCGAAGAAAATCCGGGTCGTTTTATCCCCGTCGCACTGCGTCATGCAGGCGAAGGCGAGGCTGTACGCATCGAACTCAATCGCCCGATGGCCGAGATACTGCAAGAGTTGGATAAATATCCTGTTGCAACGCGTCTCTCGCTTAACGGCACAATCATCGTAGGCCGCGATATAGCTCATGCTAAACTTAAAGAGCGCATAGACAGCGGCGAAGGTCTGCCTCAGTATATCAAAGACCATCCGATCTATTATGCCGGTCCTGCCAAGACTCCTGCGGGTATGGCTTCAGGATCGTTTGGACCTACTACCGCCGGACGAATGGATTCGTATGTTGATTTGTTTCAGTCGCAGGGTGGTAGCATGGTGATGATAGCTAAAGGCAATCGCAGTCAGCAAGTTACGGATGCTTGCAAGAAATACGGCGGAATTTATCTCGGCAGCATAGGAGGGCCGGCTGCTGTTCTGGCTCTCGAAAGTATTAAGAAAGTTGAGTGCCTCGAATATCCCGAACTCGGCATGGAAGCAATATGGAAGATAGAAGTCGAAAACTTCCCCGCCTTTATTCTTGTGGACAATAAAGGCAATGATTTCTTCAAAACCCTGTGAAGATGCAATGACTGAGCTATGATTATCGTAAAAAGTACAATAAGCTTACTGTAAAAAGTACAACAAGTTTATTATAATAAAAAAAGCGTTGATAGCTGTGAAACTATCAACGCTTGGAGGTGATGGACAAAGAGATTAGTATCTCTTGTATCCGCCTTCTTTTCTAAAGCCGCCGCCGCTGCCGCCGTCTCTTCTGAAACCGCCGCCACCGCCGCCGTTACCACGACCTCTGCCACCGCCGCCTCCAAATGAAGGCCGCTCAGCGCGAGGGCGTGCAACGCTAACAGAGATGACTTTTTCGTCAAGCTCTGCTCCGTTTAGTTCGTCGATTGCTTTTTGCCCTTCTTCATCGTTAGGCATGTCCACAAACCCGAACCCTTTTGATCTTCCGGAGTCTCTGTCTGTAATAATTTTGGCAGAAGAGACTTCGCCATACTCTGCGAATAACGCATTTAAGTCAGCATCACTTACGCTGTAGCTTAAACCTGAAATGTAAATGTTCATTTAACTAGTAAATTAAAATAAATAATAAATAAATTGATTGAGTAGGAAGATTAAAGGGACAGACTGCTTTAAAATAAAGTGTAAAAAGAAGAACAATGCCATAAAATTCACGCCCAAATCGCAGCAAAGATACGTAATTTATTTGATAAACAATCTTTTTTCTCGATTTTCATGTTATTTAACATTTCAATTCTGCTTTCTGCAACCACAAATCCGTCTTGAAACCTTGCTCGAAACACATCCTATGCCCTGTATTAATGAGGGTTTAAGCTCTTTCTTGCTTGGAATGACGCTATAAGCGGCGTGCTAACCTTACTCCCCTACTTTTTCTATTCCGGCACGTAAATAATTTCACCGTTTTCGAGTTCGTAGGCGACGCCAACACGACGACCGCGTGAATGGCTGTCTGACTGGTCGGACGATGGAGTGTAGCGGTTGATTTTGCCGCCTTCCTTAGTGATGATTTCCATATTGTCCTTGCCGGGATTCTTGACTATCGTAAAGTCCTCTTTAGTAAATACTTCCGTCATGTTTAGATGCATGACCATGGCCACCATCAAAGCGACGGCAAAAACCATGGCGACGTCAAACATATTGACTACTACGCTTAGTGGATCGGCGTCTTCTTCATTGAAGAACCGGCGGCGGTTTCTTTTTTTCATTGCGTATGGTTTATTATGCGTGAGACATATTCGAGGGCGTAAAGGTCTTTGGCGTACCAACGTTGCTTGAATTGCAAAGTTACTAAGCCTATAGCGCTGATTACTAATCCTATAACGGTTGTAGCAAAGACAACCTGCATATTGTATGCCATGCCGGAAATATCGCCTGTCGAAAGCCCTACTAATGCGGGACTCATCGCTATCAGCGTGCCGATTAAACCAAGCACAGGTCCCATCTTTGCAAGTATTTTGGACAGTGATAAATCCTTGTCTGCCTCATTTTCGAGACTCGACAGCAGATACTCGGCGTATGCTTCGCTCGGCGCAGAGGTCAATAAGTCGCGTAAATATTTAATAAACAGTGAATTATCGCCGTTAGGAAGTAAGGATTTCAGTTCTTCGATGTTTTCGACGGACAAAGATTTTATTCGACTCTGAAACAGCGCATCATTGCGGCGTTTGAGCATCATTTGACCGTAGAAACTACCAAGCAGAACCAGCGAACGCGCAAAGAGCGCAAGCAGAATAATAATGTCTGGAATGAGCAGTGCATTTGCTACCCAAAACAGTGATTTAGAGATTATTTCCATTTGTTTTATTTTTAAATTTCCATTTTAATTTGTTGATAATCAATCCTATAAAGAAGAATAGCAGAAAGCCTCCAATCGCAAGCGATAAGGCTTGCAGATTTGGAGGTTTGTTGATTGCGGCATAAACGGTTGTGCCGTTAACCGTCGATATTAGTCCGATAACGCAGACAAAAATGCTAACCAAAAGCGTTGCTTCGAGGCGGGATTCGCGCTCAGGAAGCAGTCGGCGACAAAGCAGGCTCAGTAAGGGAAATGCGAGCGCTACGATCGTCGCGAAGAGGTATGACAGCCTTGTGAAATTCATCCCCGTCATGCTGAAGACAAGTTGAGTCAGCAAGTAAAACAGCACAGGGAAAATGAGCAGTCCGGGATAGATATTCAGCAGTCGGCGTAGCAAGTTATGGCGTTTAGTGGCGGTCAGTTCATAGACACAAAAAGCGAAGAACACAGCCGATTCGACGGTGAGCAAAACGGCCATGTTCTGCGCTACATGTGTATCTTTAAGAAAATCAGCAAGTTGCGTTTTAGACTGCATGACTGCCAACGGACATGTCGCGATAATGAATCCGCCGCACAGCAAACCGAATAGCGTCGTTTGCAACGGCTTCCGGTAACTGCCTTTCAGCACGGCGTTTATCAGAATAAAAACGATAAGTATTTGTAAAATCACTTCTTTCTTCTTTTTCTTATCATGAGAGATAATGCTACAAATGAGACGATTACGACAATTGCTACAATCAGTCCGTTAAGCGCAGTTTCCGATTTTGATTGTGCCTTGCCTACTTCTTCCTTTTTGAGGACGAGGCTTTTGGAATTATCGTCTGAGGTAGCAGCAACAGAGGCCGTCTGCATCTTTTTCAATTGAATGCGATAGGCGTCTGCCTGCTGATTATTAACGTTTTGCGTGATAAAATCCTGCAACTTGACATTGCTGCCCGCAAAACCTGACGCAGCAGAGCCAAACTCGCGCACTAAATCGGTATGCAGAACAGCAAGGTCGGACAATTGCTGCTTAGTTGCACGCCACATCCCTTTGCGGGCTGTTTCGAGCATCACGGCTGTGATTTCCTGTAAAGCCTGAGGATTCTCGCGACGGAAAAACGCATCCGTTCCCAATTTGTATTCATCTTTGACATAAACATCGTAGAATTTATCCCACATTTCATTGTCTATTGCCTTGGGTTTCATCACGTTCCATCCGTAGGTGTTAGTAACCACTTCGGTGATTTGAGCGGCGCTCGAAGCGTTGCCCTGCATCACTTCGCGGATATAGGCGGGATTGAAAACCGTTGAGCGGGCTTCGACGCCGATAGCCTCCTTGATTTCCTGCATACGCACATTGTTGCGGTTGCGATAGTCGGCGAAATAGGCTTCGGGGTCTTGACCTGTAACGTTGCGGACGGCAAGATTCATGCCACCCATAAACTCATAGATATGGTCGAGGCTCAGCGCTCCCCAAGTGTTGCTTTGGCGAGGCTGGACGACCACATCGGTGTTGTGCAGAACGGCTCGCAGCAAGCCTTCGCGAAACTGTCCCCACTCCTTTTCACTGCCATAAACTGCGCCCATATTGTTGATATAAGTATCGGCTATTTCCTGCTCGTTTTCCCATCGGTCGCCGCTCGTTACCATGTTTTGGATACCTGTTCCGTACATGCCGTTGACGCCCCCAAAGATGCGTTGTGAAGAGAGTTGTCGGGCTTCTACCGGAGGCGCTCCCTGCTCGACCAGAAGTCGCTCTGTTTCGAGAACGCTTGCCGCAACAAGATTTTCAAAGCCATCGTCTTTTGCTGCCGCTGCCATTTCTACCGCACGACTGATAAGAGAGAGGCGCGACGCAGCCAAATCGCGGAACTGACCTGATGTTTGGATAACTACATCAATACGCGGACGAGCAAGACGCTCGGCAGGGATTAATTGCAGATCGGACACACGACCATAAGTATCTCTAACAGGCTCAACACCAAGCATATACAGAGCTTGAGCAATAGTCGCCCCTTCGCTTTCGATAAACTCGCTGCTCCAAAATGTATAACTGACTTTTCGGGGATAATCGCCCTTCGTTTTGCGATACTGTTCGAGCGTAGCATTTACTAAGGCAACTCCCTTTTCCCATGCTACTTCCGAAGGTGTTGCCTCGGCGTTGATAGAATACAGATTTCGACCGGTTGGGACGGCGGTAGGATTGGCTACGGCGTCGCCTCCTGATGATGGTGCAACGTAGCCGCCGGACAGAGCGTTCGCCAGCGAGCTAAACTCTTGTTCAGGACTCTCTTCAAGGGCTTTTTTGTAGGCTGTAATATTGCGGATAGTGCGCTCAATTTCTACTATTGCCCTTGCTTTGGCTTTCTGCTCGGCTGTATAAGTCGGCGGCGGAATTGATACAGGCTTGGTTTCTGCTTCTTTTTTGGTTTCTTCAGGTCGTTGACCGCTTTTGGGTATCCACGATGGATGGCCGCCGGAAGATGGTTTGGATGCAGTTTGCTTGTCGCCCGAAGC
>JAITNE010000104.1 GCA_031290635.1 Tannerella sp.
GCTACATCAACTACCGTGCAACCGGAATAAATCTTCTCGGCTATCTCTTTCACAACCGTGCCGCACATTGTGCCGCCCGAAGGTGGTCCGCTGTGAGGACGGGTGATAGAAACTATGCAGGTGTAGAGTGGCTTTTCGTAAGGGAAATATCCGCAAAACGCGACGTTATGTCCGATAACGCTTCCACCTTGTTGTATCTGTGCCGTGCCGGTCTTGCCTGCTATCGTTATCACCTCCGACTTGGCAGGTTTGCCCGTACCGTCACGCTTTGCGGGCGTTGGATCTTTATAATTCACTACATTATATAGCATGTTTTGAATTATCTTCAAAGTGCGGGAGGAGCATATTTCAGGAATAATCACTTCGGAATCGAAGTGCTGTACTATCCTCCCGTTTTTCAGTATGTCTTTAACCAAACGAGGGCGAACCATCTTGCCGTCGTTAGCTATAGCGTTGAAGAAAGCAAGCGTTTGAACAGGAGGTATCTGCACCTCGTATCCGAATGCCATCCAAGGCAGCGAAACTTGCGACCACTGTCTGTCGGCAGGCCAGCGTAATCTGCCTGTAGCAGCGCCCGGAAGGTCTATTCTCAGGTTGGCGTCCATACCTATGCGATGCAGTCCGTCAACAAATTTCTTCGGATTATTTTCATATCCTTTGAGAATGATTTTCGCCACGCCTATGTTCGATGAGTACCAAATTGCTTTCTCGGCAGTGATAGCGCCATAACCGCCGCGATTATTGTTGTGGTCGGTCATGTGTCTGCCGGCATAGGTGTAGTTGCCGTTACCTACATCAACCGGCGTTTGCGGCTCTACTACGCGGTCTTCGATTGCAACCATCATTGAAGCAACCTTGAATGTCGAGCCGGGCGCCAGCAGGTCGGCTACTGCATGGTTCAGGCTTTCGGCATAACGACCGGGGCTGATGCGTTCCATGTTTGTGATAGCTTTTATCTCGCCTGTTTTAACCTCCATTACTATGGCCGTACCTGCGTATGCATCTAACGACTTCAGTTTGTCGGTCAATGCTTTCTCGACCATATCCTGAATGTTGATATTGATAGTCGAGCGGATATCCATGCCGTCAACAGGCTCTTTGTCGATCATTTGAACTGTTCGACCGCCTACTCTCTGCACCGAGCCGATACCGGGTACGCCTCGCAACAGCGAATCATACTTCATCTCCAAGCCGAAGCGTCCTGTGGTAACGCCTTTTGTGTCGCCTTTAGAGTCGTCGCCGAAGATTTCGCCGATAGTACGCGAAGCCAGCATTGAGAAAGGTTTAGTCCTCTTAAAGCGCTCGGTAGTATGCAAGCCGCTCTTGTTGCTGCCGAGACGCAGGAACGGATAGGTTTTAACTTCCTGCATGTCGGCATACGAGACAAACTCTTTTTCTTTCGTATTGGAACGTTTATATATCGGATAATCGCGCTTCTGCGTCTTTAATCCCTCCAATAGATGCGCCCTGTAGCCTTCCGGCGTACGGTCTTTGAACTTGCGTGACAG
Source organism: Tannerella sp. (assembly GCA_031290635.1). Lineage (GTDB taxonomy): Bacteria > Bacteroidota > Bacteroidia > Bacteroidales > Tannerellaceae > Tannerella. The sequence goes on from JAITNE010000104.1 coordinate 1,509, forward strand.
GCAGACCGCCAGCGAATCCATGCCGTTGGTTTTAGATTTTTTGAATGTATCTACGGCAAAGCCTTCAGCCTTGAAATCTATCTCAAGATGATAAATAGGCGTACTTGTAGCCATGATGCGGTCGTCGTCCGAGTAGATATTGCCTCGCGTGGGTTTAATCGACCTGTCTATCGGCTTCATTCTTTCGCCTTCTTTCAGCCACTTTTCTTTTTCTATGACGCTGACTTTGACTGCCGAATACAATATTGCCGCTGCCATTAGCAATAACGCAATAGTAACAATGGAATAGCGAAGAAATATGTTGCCGTCTTTCTCGTTGCCTTTCGTCATAGCTCTTTATTTTTTAAGTTTGTATGGAGGTATAGTCGCTTTCTCAAGGTCTAAGCCTTGACGCTTCACGAGTTCTTCGACCTGCGACGGTCGGGTGTTGCTTGTCAGCTGTGCGGAGATTGTTAGCGATTTGATTTTAAGATCTCTCAGCTCGTGCTGCAGAGTATCCATCTCGCGTATTTTCATTATACACGAATAACGGTTGCTGATATAGAAAAAGAGCAGTATTACTATCAGCGCAATCATCCTGGTGTGCCTCAGTATAAAATCCTCTTTTAATATACCTCCTCCGAGTATATACATCAACGAAATCTTCTTTTTTCTCTTTACTTCTGCCATATAATTAGTGCTTCAGGGGCGTAAAAGTACATATTATAAGCATAATTTACAGCAATTTACGGAAATAAAGTTTTCAACACGTATCTAACCGGCCAATTTATCCAAAACGAGAGGTATTTCGTCGGCGGCTATACCTGAGGCGGCAAGGTCGGGGAGGTCGTGTATAAATTCTTTGCGAAAGTCGTCATAGTTGTTGTCGGCAGCTTGCAAAGCCTGTCGGTAGAAAGCAATTGCGCCCTTAATGTTATGCAAAGCCCACTCGGTATGTCCGGCGTTCATATAGTCCTGAGCGTCCGGCGAACTGTTTTCTATTATCTTGGCGTAGTAGTTTTGCGCTTGCTCAAACTTGCCGAGCAGGAACGAGCACCAGGCAATCGGCCGCCATGCCTTATGGCTTTTAGTGTCGATGTAGTCGGCTTTGAAATAGTATTTCAGCGCTTCGTCGTAAGTCTTCAAATCGAGGTAGCAGGCGCCGATACCAAGCATTACTTGCAGATTACCGGGTTCTTTGCGTTCGTGCCTGAGGTAGTATTCGATTGCTTTGTCGGGCTTTTTGGTAGCGCGATAGCATTGAGCCGTGCGTCGCATAAGCCATTTGCTTTCGGTATCGAACAGTTCGGCATGAAGATAGTCGGCAAGGGCGACGCGATAGTTGCCGAGCATCTGCTCGCAATAGCCTTTCTTCTGATACAGTTCGCCGTTGTCGGAGAGAGTTGCGGTCAGACCGGCATAAACGATGCGTGCATCCTCGAAATAGTTGTTGCGCAGGTACTTCTCGGCGATGTTGGCGAGGGTTTCGTTGTCCGAATAAATGGGGCTTAGGGATGGGAGATTATGGAAGTCAAGTTGCAGGGTAAAGAAGTCGTTAAAGTCGTTTCTGCGAGGGTGCAGTTTGTGGAATCTGAAGAGGTCTTGCACGAATTGTTTGATAATACGTTCGGCAAGTATTTTTGGCGTGAGGGGGTCGGATTTAAGGTCGGTTTCGAGTTCGGCAAAACGGCTTGTCAGCTGTTCAAGCATCTGTTCGCGTCCGGCTTCGGGCAGATGCAGGATACTGAAATAGAATGAATACAAGTCTGAGTTACACATGTATTTCAGCCGATTCAGTATTTCGAGCATACGGATAATCGTCGT
>JAITNE010000231.1 GCA_031290635.1 Tannerella sp.
GAACTGCGAAGGCTGTCCGTTGAAATGCCTTTGCTACCAGGCAAATGGGAATCGAAGAATAGAAGTCAATCACAACCTTAACCGTCACAGGCAGCGGGCGAAAGAACTTTTAACATCCGAAGAAGGCCTCAAGCATCAAATCAGGCGGTCGGTCGAACCGGAGGCGGTGTTTGGACAAATGAAGAACAACAGTGGATACAACCGTTTTCGCCACGCAGGAAAAGACAGGGTCATGATGGACTTTGCCATCTTTGCCGCAGCCTTCAACCTGCTGAAAACGCATCGGAAAGCCAAAAATACGCCCCAAAACGGACAAAATCCGGATAATTTTGTTATAAAAACAACATTCCGGATAATTGTGATTCAAAATTCTGTTTCAAATAAATTTTCAGAAAAAACAGTCCGCCCCGGCTTCAAAAACGCCGCCTGAAATAATAAAAATGATCGACTCTTATGATACATCCTCATATCAATAGAAAATGGAATTATCTATACCTTTATTCCCCGTAGGGGATTCACAAATACATCCTCAAGAGACAGAATAAAGTGAAACCTCTACGAGGTTTTGGTTAGTTGGGACAAGCTCTTTTCTATTGATATGAATCCCCTAACGGGGATATGCGGCCGTTACAATGGCTTCAGGATTTTTGCAGCGACCTGTTGTAAGATTACAATAGCTTCAGGATTTTTGCAGCGACCCGCTGTAAGATTACAATGGCTTCAGGATTTTTGCAGCGACACGTTGTAAGATTATAATGGCTTCAGGATTTTTGTAGCGACACGTTGTAAGATTACAATAGCCTCATTTTTTTTTGCGGCAAGCAAATGTAAGGTTACAATGAATACTCCGAAGCAGTTTTTAAGCCGTCATTTCCCCTTGTTTAATTTTTTTATAGGAACTCGCAATGATGGAGCGGGAGACCGTCACCAGCGTGTAGCACCACAACAAAATGGCTCCGTGACACGCTGGGGACGACATAGCTAATATATAAATAAACCTGTTTTGCGGCTGTTATTATCTACCATATTTATGGTACGCGCAGTAAAATACCACGAATATGGTATTATTAGCTTATCATTTGACCGTACCTTTGCAGCGAAATAGTTCAATTAAAAAGCGCCCCTGCTTTCATACTGACAATAGAGAAGCAAGAGCGCCAAACATCTAAAAACATTATTTAGACATGGCAAAAGTACAACATTTTTATCAAACAAGCAAATTGATTATTATTTTTATGCTGTTTGCGTCCTTCGCCGCTTATGCGCAAAACGGCAAGCTACTGAAAGGGAAGGTTATAGACTCTAAAACGAACGAAACCGTTGTGGGAGCGGCTGTCCTGATCAAGGGAGGAGCTAAAGGCACAGGCGTGGCCACTGACGACAAGGGAGAATTTGCGCTGACAGTTCTCAAGACGCCTGTCGTGATTGAGGTAAGCTACATTGGTTACAAAACGCAGGAGATCGACATCTATGACGCTTCCGAGTCACTTACAATAGCGATATCCGAAGACCTGAATTTACTCAATGAAGTAGTAGTTATCGGTTACTCACAGGCTAAAAGGAACTCTATTACGGCTGCGGTTACTACCGTCAAGGTTGAGCAGATAGAAAACGTTCCGTCGGCAAGCATAACCGAGAAGTTGCAGGGAGCATCACCCGGTTTATTGATTGCGCGAAGTACAGGAGCGCCCGGAGCGGCTTCGTTCATACGCCTGCGTGGCGCATCATCGCTTGGAGGAAGCAGTCCGCTGTATATAATCGACGGAATTGCCACTACAGGCAGTTCCCAACAGATAAATCTCTCCCAAGACGCCGATCCGCTGGCTGAGTTCAATCCGGAGGACATAGAATCGGTTACCGTACTGAAGGACGCCGGAGCAACGGCAGCGTATGGGGCGCGGGCGGCTAACGGCGTCATATTAATTACAACGAAAAGAGGCGCGAGAAATACTCCCACGCGAATAAACTTCAAGTACGAGACCGGACTGTCAAAATCATTCAATCTGTGGGAATTGACAACCGGCCCTGAACACGGGCAGATTGTAAATGAAGCTTACAAGAACGACGGCAAATGGGAGCAGCGTCCCTTTCGTTCGGTTAGCGAGGGCAACGGCGCGATAGGTCTTCCGGAAGAACAGGGCACTTACGACCGCGTTGGAGACGTCTTCCGCACAGCTTTTCAGCATACCTACAACCTTGCCGTTTCGGGCGGTGATGCGAAGACTAACTTTTATCTCGGCGGAGACTATACCTTTCAGGAGGCAACTCTACGGCTGGAGGATTTTGAGCGTTATGGACTAAGATTTAATCTCGACCATTCGATTACTCCGAAACTGAAGGTTGGAACAAGCCTCGCAGTGTCGGTCAACCATCGCGGCAACGTGAAAGTCGGCGATGGACCTGCGGGATTCTTTCAAGCTTCACAGCATACGCCAACCTTCCTGCCTGTATATAAAGAAGACGGTTCCTACAACGCCGCCGGCGCTTTTAACAATCACATTGCAATTCTTGAGAATTGGGACGGCGGCTCGAAAGGTTTTCGTGTAACGAATAACTTTTATGCAAAATATGATATCTTTTCGTTCCTTTCATTCAAATCCTCGTGGAGTAACGACCGAAATCAGGGACACGATACCTACTATTACAGTCCGCTACTCAGTCAAGGTTATCCGGACGGCGCGGCTCAAAGCTCGGTCGGCATCTCCAACTATTTTACAACCGAGCAGACGCTGAATTTTTTCCGTTCATTTGAAAAGAATACGATATCGGCGTATTTTGGTTGGGCTTATAATAAAAGAACGAATGAAGACGTAAGCGTATCCGGAACAGGCTTTGCGAGCGACGCCTTTAAACGGGTAGCCTCTACTGCCACGCAGACGGGTTCAGCCTCAGGCTCCGGTTCAGGACTTATCTCATGGTTTGGAGGCGTCAATTACTCGTTCGACGACCGTTACAGCCTCGAGGCAACCGTGCGACGTGATGCATCATCGCAGCTTGGCGCCGATAACCGTGCCGGCTACTTCCCTTCGGTCGGACTCAGCTGGAATCCAATCAATGAGAGCTTCTTCCCCAAAAACAGTATCATTAACGACTTGCGACTCAAAGGAAGCTACGGTATAGTTGGAAATATCTCCGGAGGAAATGCGCATCTCGGTTTGTGGAGCGGCGGAAGCGTCTATGACGGTCAATCCGGCCTTGCCCCGTCGCAGCTCGGCAACCCGTCGCTGAAATGGGAATCTACGCGACAGTGGAACGCAGGCCTAAACCTCGCGCTTCTGAAAAACCGCATCGAAGTAGAACTGAATTACTATGACAAGTTTACCTACGGACTTCTTCTGGCCGAAACGCTTGCGGGTAAGACCGGATTCAGTTCGGTAACAAGAAACTCCGGCGAAATCTCCAATAAAGGCTATGAATTATCTCTTACATCAACGAATATCAACAAAAAAGCATATTCATGGCGCACCATAATCACCGCTTCGCGAAACATCAACAAGATAGAGAAGCTGCCCGTAGAACAGCTCAACGCAAGCTACGGATCAATCGCCAGAGAAGGCTATCCTTTGCACTCTTTTTATTTATACGACTACAAAGGCGTCGATCCTGCTACCGGCGACGCTGTATATGACGACGTTACCGGCGACGGCAAAATCACCGAAGCGGACAAGAAGATTTTTGGTAATGCCTGGCCTAAAGTTGAAGGGATATTCAAAAACACACTCACTTATAAGGCGCTTGCTTTGGATTTCAGCTTCTACTATAAATACAAGTATCAAATCTTTAATTATACTCGCTCATTCCTGGAATCGGGCGGTACCAGAACATTGAGCAGAGCAATACAGAAAAGTTCGATTAATTATTGGAAGGAAGAAGACAAATCAACGTATAAAGTCAACAGCGACGGATATATAACGGAAGTTTTGCCTCGTCCGAAGTCTGTCGTAAACGCGGACGGCTCAACGAACTACGAACAACGCTCTACCCGTAATCTTGAAGACGGCTCGTTTATCCG
>JAITNE010000041.1 GCA_031290635.1 Tannerella sp.
ACGATGGATAAAAATAGACGGGGCGTCGAAATGTGCGACAATTCGGAATCGTGCTTGAAACGTAGTTTGCCAAGTAGATAAAATCCTAATAATGAGAAAATTACTATCCAAAGGACAATAAATGTTTCACGGTCTAAAATTCTCCATCCGTAGGCTAAGTCGGCAACCGACAAGAACTTTAGCGCCAAGGCTATTTCGAGAAAGCCGAGCACGACCTTCACGGAGTTCAGCCAGCCGCCCGATTTCGGCATATTTTGCAGCATGTTAGGGAAGATTGCAAGCAGAGCGAAAGGAATGGCAAGAGCCAGAGCGAAGCCGAACATTCCGATGGCTGGACCTATGGTTGTTCCATCCGAAGCGGCCTCTACAAGCAGAGTGCCAATTATAGGGCCTGTGCATGAAAAGGAGACGAGCGTCAGAGTGAATGCCATAAAAAAGATACTCAACGCGCCGGTAGTAGCGTCGGCTTTGGCGTCCATGCCGGTCGTCCACGACGAGGGCAGCACTAACTCGAAAGCGCCGAAAAACGAAATGGCAAAGACGATGAGCAGTAGGAAAAAAGCGATATTGAAAATAGCGTTCGTCGAAAGGTCGTTAAGTGCGCTCGCACCAAATAAACCGGTTATAATCAGCCCCATAGCAAGATATATAACGATAATCGAAAATCCATAAAGCAGTGCGTCGCGAATGGCTTTCCTACGGCTCTTAGCTCGTTTCAGGAAGAAACTGACGGTCATCGGAATCATTGGCCAAACGCAGGGAGTGAGCAAAGCCAGCAGCCCGCCCAGAAAACCGGCGATAAAGATAAAAAGCCATGAGTTGTCGGTAGCCGAAGTCGTCTCATCTCCTAAGGCCTTTAACTCGTCAATAACGGGCGTCCATAACGCTTCTTTTGATATTTCCGGTTTTTGTATATTCTCAGGTTTACTTTTTGCTACTGCTATAACAGTCTCATTTACAATCTCTTGTATATCATCTCCCGAAATATTATCAACCGAAGTGTTATCAACCGAAATACTGTCGGTTGTCAAACTATGTTCATCAATCAATGTATCGGTTTTAGTTTTTTCGGGAATATTCTTAATATTTTTTTTATCAAATGAGAAAGCCACTTGCTTTGGCGGGATGCAGGTCTCATCGTTGCATGCCATATACTCCAACTCGCCATCTACGACAAACTTCTTAACATCAGTAACATGTATTTTCTGCACGAAAGAAACGGAGGTCGTAAACCAGCGCAACTCCATCTCAAACTGCTTGTCGAATTGCTTTACAGGCGTGGACGTAGTCGTCGGAACGCCTACTAATTCAGCGCCCTTGAGGAGGTCGAACGTAATAGAGGTAGAGACCGGCCCTCCTTCCGGCAGGTTCATATCATAGAGATGCCAGCCTTTTTCGATAGTAGCCTTGAAAATTATTTCTTTATCAAACGACTGGCTATCAACGAAATCGACCGTCCATTTCACCGGATCGTAAATTTGCGCCTCAATATTTATACACGTAAAAAGAAGGAGGCACAAGCAAAAAATCACTCTGTTCATCTTAAAAATTTACATTAAAACCGACCATTGCAGAGAAGGGCTGCAATGGGTATCCGTAATAGAGTTCGTGTCTCTGAAACATAAGATTATTTAACTGTAAATAGACGCTGTACCTATCGTCGAATTGCCACAAGGCACGCAGTCTGAGGTCGTTCACATCTTGCATCTGCACATCTTTCCTTTCTTTTCCCTTACCGATGCTGGCGTACATGCCCGAAAGCAAAGTGTAATCCAAACTTATAGTCAGCGGCGTAATCGGACGAACATTAATGCCGGCGCTGAGTTCAACCGTGGGCATACCGTAAGCCTTACACTCGTCTGTTTTACTAACGTTCGTATAGACTTCCTGATTCTTCCACGACTCCAGACATTTTAGCTGATAAAAATTAGAAACGCCCCTGGCATAGATCTCGAAAATCTTCCTGTAATCATATTTCAGCGAGGCGCCCGGCTGTATGAACTGCGCAAGAGGCTGAAAAGGCATGCTGAAGTTGCGGAAACCGACGTCGCTGCCAAAATCAAGTTGAGATGGATTGAAAAGAAGGATGTTTTCGGTGTATTTATAGCTTGCAAAAATATCGAACCAGAGGCCGGTAGCCACACTACTGCGGACGCCTAACTGTAAGTTGGCAAAAGTCTTGGAAGCATCAGCCGTAAATAGCGGATTGAAATAGCGGTTGACGCGCGATATTTCGGCCATAGAGTTTGATTCGACCTGCCCCGTAAGATAAGCATAGAACAGGCTTCGCGAATTGGCAAACGGAATATCCAACTTGATGTTGGGAGTGAGAAACACGTCGGTCGTGCCGTTTTGTGCAACAAGCACCATATTGAAGCCGAGCAACAGATTCCATGTCTCGCGATAAATGTTGAAATAAGGATTCATCGTGGCGTTGATATGTGTATCAAAGGCCATACTGTCAATGGGAACAGCCGATTGCATCGGTTCCGTATAACTTAACATATTGCTATTCAGATTAAGACCGAATGATTTACCATCGTTTACAGGCGAGCGTATACCAAAGTTAATCTTGACATGATTTTCCTTTATACCCTTGAAGTAAGGGGCAGGGCTTAGCGAATATTGCTGGCCAAAGTGTGTGAAGTCCACACCAAAATTATAGCCCAGCGAGAGGAGGTTTGTGGACGCCAATCCGGCATAGACATTAATCAACTGATTGACCTGATTAGTAGTATAAATCGTAGTATCGCTCGAAGCGCTAATATTCATATCCTTGCCGTAATAGTTGAATGCGCTGTAACTGTATTTGCCTCCAAGCGAGAGTATGGAGCCATTGAAATGGTGCTTGAAATCAAGGCCGCCGATATTGTCGTTAATCTTTGCCTTGCGCGTGAGCGAATCGGGGTCTAATAACTTGACGTTGCCGTTAGTCGAACGGTGTGAGAACCAAACGGCGAGTTTGTCGCTGTCGTTGTTGAGCAGATGATAGCCGACATCTCCTTGCATGTTTAATAACATACCGCCTCCGAAATGCAAATAGCCGTCACGCTGACCGTGCTCTATTTGGGTTGTAAACGAGCCTGAAGGCAACACTATCATATCTTTAGGCGTAGCTACCGGAATAGCATAGTCGGAATAGACGATAGCTCGCTTCGATACATTAATCGCACGCACTTCAGGGATAGTACTCACCTTGACGGCGTCCTGCACGATGGGGTCGTATTCACGTTCGAGCGTCATTTCGCGCTTATAAAGGTCTTCTTTCCTTTTTGCTTCTTCGCTCTTTTCTTCCGGTTCTTGTGCGAAGCAAATGCTCGTCGAGCAGAATATACCGAGCAAGGCTCCACATAAAACATTGTTTATCTGTCTTTTACGCATAATCATTTTCATTTGGTTTTTAATTTTTCCAATCTTTGTTCAATCATCTTATCTATCTCTTCGCTGCCGCTATAGTTACGCTTTAGCGAGGTGAGATATTGGCGCGCCTGAAAATCGTCGCCCTTGTCAATATATATGTCGGCAAGGAGGATAAAGCCACGTGCCAGCCAATACTGATGCGGCGTTCCGTTCTCAAGAAAGTTGAGCAGTTCTTTTTCTGCACGCGCTACGTCTTTAGTGTCATAATAGACCTGCGCCAGCTGATATTTGGCTTCGGCGCCGTACTCTGTTCGCGTATCCTTACTCAAGGCAGACAAGTCGTCGACGGCCTTAGCGCGGTCGCCAAGTTTGAGATACGATTTGGCACGAAGAAAGCGGGCTTCGATTTCGATTTCGGGTGATAGATTAACTTCCTTGAGCATGGCGCTCGCCGCTTCCAAAGCCTCTTTTTCGTCCCCTGTATGCTGTGCGCAACGCATGATACCAAGATTGGCAGCCTCGCGGTTCTCACGCGATTCGGCTATCGTCTGCAACTCGCGGAATGTTTGGATAGCCTCCTTATAATCTTTCTCTAAATACTCAATCTCGGACTTGCGTGCCAGCGATTCTTCGCGATACTTGTGGTCGCCGCTCTCCAACACTGAAGTAAACAGTTTCTTGGCGTCTTTGTAATTTTTCTTGTCGAAGGCTATCTTTGCGAGATAGTAATTGGCATTCGTGCTGAAAGCGCCTTCCGGATACTGACGCAGATAGCTTACCAGACTCTTCTGTGCGCCATCAAAGTCGCCGCGCGAAAACTTTTGCTCGGCGGCATAGTACGTAAGCGAATCCTGCTCGCTGACCTCAACGTGCATCGAGCCTCCGAGCGAGTTGACATACGAGGCGTACGAACCGACATTGTCCATATCGACATAAACCGATTTCAAGTCCTGAACGGCTACTTTAGCTTCCTCGCTGCCGGGATATTGTTTGATTACCCGCTTGTAAGCCTCAATCGACTTCTCCAACTGATTGTCATTATAGTAAAGCAGTCCTAACTGCACGCCTGCTTTTTGCGCGAGGCTGCTTTGCGAAAACTGTTCCACAAGAATGCTGAACGATTCGGCTGCTTCTTTATTCTTGTCGAGCAAGACATACGACCGACCCCGTTCATAGAGCGCTTCATCAATATATTGCGATGATGGAAATTCGTTGATAACGCGGTCCATCATGCGTATTTTACCGATATAATCTTTTTGCAGACCAAGCACAAAACCTTTCTGATAGACGGCATAGTCGGCTGCTTCCGGCTGCAAAGTAACCGCACGAGTGTAGTTAGTCTCGGCCTCGCCCCACTTACCGTCGTGAAACAAACAATCGCCTATGCGGTTGTATGTGTCGCCTAAGGCGCTCGAACTCTCATCCTTTTCGAGTGTGACAAAGCGGCGGAATTGTACGATCGCCTGACCGAAATTCTTCTGCTTGAAATAGCAGTAGCCGAGGTTGTAATAGACTAAGGAATAGGAGTTTGCAGTACTCTGGCGGGTCATATTCTGATAGGTATTAAAGTCGTTAATAGCCGCCTTATAGTTACCCTTGCGATAGAATGACTCGCCTCTCCAGAAGTGGGCATTGGCTCGCGATTCGAGGTCATAGTTGCCCATCTCGATGGATTTATCGAAGGAATCAATGGCGTCATCTAATTTATTGTTAGTAAATGCCTGATTACCAAGATGAAACAGAATACTTTGCTTAGCTCCAAGTATTTTTGAATTTGGCTGGCGTATCTTATTGATTGATTCAAGCGCCGCCTGATAGTTGTTGGATGTGAGATAAACCTCTACAAGATAGTCGTTTATCTGATCCGAATACTGCGAGTTAGGAAAGCCGTTGAGAAATTTTTCGAACACTTTCACCGATTCACCGAAGCCGGCAAATGCCGTCTCGTGTATCAGGATAGCGTAGTTGTAAAGCGCTGTTTCCTGCACTTTTTGGTTGAATGCCAAGGCGCCGGCGCTCTCGAAAGCCATACGAGCTTTATTTTTGTCATTAAGTTGCAGATAGCACTGACCTAAATAGAGATGGGCGCTTTGCGTCAGTTCGTCGTCGCCAACGACTGTCTGCGAGAGGTGTTTGACTGCATTAGCGTACTGCTTTGTATTGTATTCGCAGACGCCCAATATATATACTTCGCCGCGTGCAGGTTCTTCGGCCTCCGCCATGTATTTGTTGAGCATCTCGACGGCTTTGTCCTGATTTCCGAGATTATAGTAGGAGTTGCCTGCAATACGGCACAACTCAGAGTTGCTGTCGCTTTTGGGATAAGTACGCAGGAGACGCTCCGTCAGCTTCACTACTTCGTCATGCTTTCCTTCAAGATAGTTGATTTGGGCTATATAGTAATTAGCTTTTTCGCGATATATCGGTTCGTTTTTCATACGGTTAAATTCGCTCATTGCGTCTTCATACTTGCCGGTAGCATAGTCGAGGTATGCTAAGTAAAAGAGTGAGGGCTGCGCGTATTCATCGCCAAAATCGGCGGCGGTCGCAAAGTTAGCGCGTGCATGCTCGTAATGATGATTTTGCATCTGTGAATACGCAAGACGATAGAACAGAGCTTCTCTATACTTAGCGCTGAGGACTTCTACTCTCGGCTTGCCGAACCATCTCTCGGCGCGGTCATATTCTTCGCGCTCGAAATAGCCTGTCCCTATCAGAAAACTGACCTCGTCGGTATGCCTCGAATCCTGATATTCCTTCAGGTAGTCGGCCAGCATATCGGCGGCTTTCGTCTTACCTTCCGTGTAAGCGATATAAGCCAGCATATAGTCGGCTTCCTGCAAGAGGTCGCGATTGTGGCCTACTTGTCGGTATGCTTCAAGTTTATCGATACAGCCTGCATAGTTCTTCTGTTCAAAAAAGTCTAAACCCTCCGAAAAGATTCTGTCTACAGGGTCGGTCAGATACGAATGCTGTGCACTTGCCATAAAACTAATGGCTACAAGGCACAACGGAATAATTATTTTTTTTACTGTACTCATATATTCTTTAAAATAATAGACGCAAAAATTGAAATAAAAACCGGCAGCCACATATCGGAGCGACTACCGGTTTTGAGATTGCAAGTAGATTCAGCCTTCTTTTACCTCCCAACCGAGAGCGCTTGCTCCGAGCACCGCTGCATCGCTTTCTTTCAATTGCGACACGAGCAGCTTAGTTTTGCCTTGAAATACTTTCAGCATGTTGTCCTCCATAGAACGCTTGACGGGGTTGAGTATCAAGTCGCCCGACTTGGTCAGTCCGCCGAAAAGAATTATGGCTTCCGGACTTGAGAATGCTACGAAGTTAGCCAGCGCTTCTCCGAGTATTTTTCCGGTAAACTCAAAAATTTCGATAGCCAGCATATCGCCCTTGACAGCAGCGTCATAGACGTCCTTCGAGGTGATTAGTTCGGGGTTAAGATCGCGCAAGAGACTTTTCTCCGTACGGTTAGTCAGCACTTCGCGGGCTGTACGCGCTACGCCTGTAGCCGAAGCGTATGCTTCGAGGCAGCCATGACGACCGCAGCCGCAAAGGCGACCGTCCTGCCGCATGATGACATGCCCAAGCTCGCCTGCAAAGCCGTCGTGCCCATAAACGAGGACGCCGCCTATAACTATACCACTGCCGACGCCGGTGCCGAGTGTGATTTCAATGAAATCTTTCAAGCCGCGTGCTGCGCCGTAAGTCATCTCGCCGATAGCCGCCGCATTAGCGTCGTTAGTGAGCGAAACGGGAATGTTGTAAGTCTTATCGCTAATCAGTTGAGCCAAAGGTATTTTACCTTTCCACGGCAGGTTGGGAGCGAACTCAATGCACCCATTGAAGTAGTTGCCGTTAGGGGCGCCTACTCCTATGCCTTTGATGTTACCCGGACCGCCTGCTTGTTCAATGACTTCTTTCAAACCGTTGGCCAGAAGCGTGATATAATCATTCACGTCCTCGTGCGTTCCGGTCTTGATTGAACCGCTGTGCAAAATTGTGCCTCTGGCGTCAACTACGCCAAAAACAGTGTTGGTACCGCCAATATCAATACCAATAACATAAGGTTTCTCCATCGTCAAACAATTTACTTTTTTTCTTTTGTTGACTTAGCCGGAGCCTTCTTCTCTGCCTCTGCTGCTGCCTTGCAACAAGCCGGTTTCTCGCCTGCTTTAGCCTCAGCTGCCTTGCAACAAGCTGCCGGCTCGCCTGCTTTAGCTTCAGTAGCCTTGGCAGTGCTGCATTCTGTTTTCGCAGCAGTTTTAGTCTCTTTTGAGACTACTTCTTTCTTGGCAACTTCTTTTTTTGCCTTTCCATCATCGGCGCTAACACCGATCGTCAAACTCATCATAGCCACAAAGGCCATACCTAAAATTACTTTTTTCATCACTTTCTAAATGTTTAATTAATAAATTCACTTGTAAAATCCCTACATAAATGAGGTATTTTCGACTTCAAAGTAACGAAATATTTTTGTGATACGCAAATAATTTAGATTATTTGTGTTTTAATGGCGTCAATTTGTATATATTTAACGGTATAAACGGCTTATTTTAGTGGTTTAAACTCGCAATTTCATTCCTGCAAGTATAGTATCCGGTCGCAAGGTAAAAACGCTGTTCATCTCGCCCGACATGGATAATCCGCAACGGTCGCAAATGCCTGCTGCAGAGCCTGAACACTCAGGAAGTCGCGTTCCGTCTGACAGGATAAAATTGCTTATCCAGCAATACTTTTTGAATTTCGAGGGGTCTTTCATCAATTTAAGCCCCGATATGGAGTTCATGATAGGATAATATGCTCGTTTTTTTCTGATTATCAGGTCGATAACTGCCGAGCGTATATCGTAGTCGAGCGCCAGAGCTTCGCTTCCCGGATAAGGATTATGGAAGTTTAGCGAGATTGAACGGATATGCGAGTTAGCGGCTGCAAAATCGATAGTTTCTTCGACCGACGGATAGTTGCGGCTGTTGATAACCATATTGATACTGATGCGGGGATGTTGTGCCGTAGCGATATTTTGGACGAGTTTCTCGAAGACTCCTTGACCGCGAATATCATCATGATAAGAACCGATACCATCGAGACTGACCCATATCGAATCGGCCTCGCTGCCTGCAAAAGGACGCACTGCGTTCGTGGTTATTGTAGCGGAATAGAAGCCAATCGCTTTCGACAGGCGGATAAGGCTATTGAGATCGTGCTCGCCGTCGCGCCAGAGTGTAGGCTCGCCTCCTTCAAAGTCCACGAAACGCGAACCGAGACGATAGGAATATTCCAACTCGTCGCGTATCTGCATGTAGGTCTTGACGTTAGGTTCGGTCGTGCGATAGACATTGCAATGTCGGCAAGTCAGGTTGCAAAGGTCGGATACGAAGAGCACCGTTTGCAGCGGTCGCTTTACGCCAAGCGCTCGCGCCCTGAAAAACCACCAGGAAAGATAGAACAGCGACTTCATATCAAACTAATAATTATCAGAATAAGGCAAAAGAACGATAGCAGATTACGGGCAATAAGCCAGCGAATCATGAACCAGTCGATACCGATAGACCGAAACCTTGCCCAATTGCCCATATACCCCATCCAGAAGCGGGGAGTGAAGGTGCGAGATGGCTTGCGCACAAACTCTATCATCAGATAAAAAAGTCCAAAAGCCATTGGCAACAAAAGCAGTACAAATAGATGATAGACAGACAGATAACCGCTCGCTACTCCTCCTATCACCAGCCCAAAAGCCGTAAGCAGCAATACGAGCAGACATGCCAACATCATCTTCTTGTTGTTTAGCAGCACGGCGAGGGTTCTCTTGCCGACCTCGCGATCAGGCTCAAAGTCCATTATGGAGTGCGTATAGACAATATTGGCGACGAGCAGACCTACCGGAATGGATATAAAAAAGACTGAGTAGTCGAGCGTGCCGCAAGCCGAATAATAAACGCCCGCCATCAGCATTGGGCCAAACATTATGCCTATCAGTATTTCGCCTAAACCATGATACGAAAGGCGTAGAGGCGCGCCGGAGTACGATATCCCAAGCAGAGCCGTCAGTCCTGCAATCAGCAGAATCATATTACCCCTGAAAAGATAGATGACAGTCCCGGCCGCCAGCGCGAAGCCGCCAAAAATCATACAGGCGACAAGTAACTGCGACGTCGTAGCTTGCCCCGACTTCAAGTAGGGACACTTCGATATTCTCGCCCTCATGCCGCGATGCTGCATCTGATCTCTATATTCGGCGCTCTTGATCTTATAGTCGAAATAATCGTCAAAGAGATTCATGCTCAGATGTACGGCAACAACGCCAATAACAGCGATGACGCCTAACGAAAGCGAGAACCCGTCCACATTTGAGGCCATGCACAACGCCAGCGCCGCCGGCAACAAGCTCTGTGGCAGAGCAGTAGGACGTGCATTCCTGAACCAAAAAAGCATCTTCTTCATATATCAAAAAAGCATCTTCTTTATATAATAATTAGTTCAATTCGATAACTAAATACTTGCTCAGACTCCAGAATTTTTCGGCGTCATTTATAATTAATGTAAGATTGCCGTCTTTGCCTTTCGAGTACGAATATGTGTCTTTAGAATGATTGGTTTTGATAATGGCATGTGATGCAAACAGCGGTATGCTGGTATCTTTGCGCTTGTCGATACTTTTGAAATACTCGCGATCGAAGTCGCCTTCGAGCATCTTTGATTTCGAGAACAAGTTGCCGCCGCTGAGTATGTGATGCTCCTTCAGTTCCTTCTTTGTCCCACAGCAGTAATAAACGGTATTCAGCGTCTGCTCCTGCTCGGTTAAAAGCTCGTTTTGCGTTTCGCGTACACCTTCCAATATCTTGACGTCGGCATTGAGATTCTCGACTTGCGCCGACAGATCCTCGATTTCTTCATCCTTGCGGCTGAGGTCGTTCTGCAAGCGGACGACGAGCTGACTTTGCTCGCTAAGTTCCTTCGTCAGACGGTCAACTGTCTTTTGCAGAGTTGCGGCTACGGCGCTTCCCTTGTTGATTCTCTTCTGAAGCGCGGCAAGTTGCGCCTTGTTTTTCTTCAGAGTCTCAACGATGAGCTCCATGTTATTTTTCATCTGCTGAAGACGCGACCCCGACAGCTCGGCGTCCTTCTCTATATTGATGAAATCTTCGGCCTCGCGGATAATACGGATATCATCTTCGATGCCGTTAAGGATGCTCAACATCTCGTTCATCTCTTTCGCGCTCTTTGTGAGTTCGAGCCGAAGCGAATCGTTCTCGGAAACTGCTTGTTTGTACTCGGCGGAATACTGTTTACAAGAGGTCATTGC
>JAITNE010000052.1 GCA_031290635.1 Tannerella sp.
AATCGGCGGAAGTATGCGTGCGGGTAGTGTCGTTCATCGGCAGTACTTGAATAAGTCGCTGTCCGGTGAGCGCAGCCCAATCGATTAGCAGGCGCAAGTCGCCGAGGTCGCCAAAGCCAAAACTACAGTCGGAACGCAACGAGAAGACAGGTATGACCACTCCACAGATTTTCCACAGAGCTTCTTTATTCACGATAGCGGGCGTCCGTAGCGGATAGTCGATGATGACGGCGTCTCTATCGGAAAGGCTTTCCACGCGTCGGTTGTCGCCCTCTTCCCAATAGCAGAGACCGCCCGAAACGCTGTCTCTGACTATGAATTTATATTCTATCGGAAAGGTAATAGCATCGGCGTCGATGGTCGTTTTCCATTGCGGATAGAGGTCGGCAGACAAAGCCGGAACTTTAGCGGTATCCCAATTGCCCAGACAAAGCTGATTACCGGCTATACAGACCGTCTGCCCCTCCCTGATTGAGGGAGCGAACACACGAAAAGAGATCGTTCGTTTCGTCATCCGCATTTAGAAGCTCCGCAGTTGCGACATCTCAGGCATCCTTCTTCAAAGACAAGGCTCTCGGCATTACAGGTAGGGCATTTCTGTCCTTTAGCCTCTGTGCCGTTAACGACATACTTCTTCAAAGCCCGCTCTACGCCTGCCTTCCATGTATTTATATTCTCGTCGTTAAGTTCCATGCCCTGCACAAGTTTGATTACCTGGTCGATAGGCATTCCGTAGCGCAGAACGCCGGAAATCAATTTGGCATAGTTCCAATATTCGGGGTCGAACTTGCTGTCCAAGCCTTCGATAGTCAGTTTGAAACCGCGCTTGTTGCGGAACTGAAAATCGTAATGCTTATTTCCTTGCTCGTCGTAACTCTTTATTATTGAGCCTTTCTCGACGTTCTTCGGTAGCATTATTCCTTCGTCGTCGTCGGCCAAACCGGTAAAAATCTCGTAAGGACGTTCGTTCAATAATCCTACGAAAGCAATCCACTTGTCTCTATTGTTCTGGAACTTAACTACATCAGCTTCGAGTTCGCGCGGTCGCTTGGCCATTATGATAGGCGGTTCCCAGCAGTCGGGATCTCCCTTCTCCTTCTTTTTCTTGTCGGTCATCGAAATAAGCACTCCCGAACGCGAGCCTTCGCGATAGACGGTACAGCCCTTGCAACCGCTCTCCCACGCTTTGATATACAGCTCGTTGACAAGATCTTCCGACGCGTTTTCGGGCAGGTTGATAGTAACGCTGATAGAGTGGTCAACCCACTTCTGAATACGTCCCTGCATACTTACTTTCATCAGCCAGTCCACATCATTCGAAGCGGCTTTGTAGTAAGGCGATTGCTGCACCATTCCATCAATCTCTTCTTTAGTATAGCGCTTGGAAGGCGCAAAACCGTTGGCTTCCATCCATGTAACAAACTTGTGGTGGAAAACAACAAATTCCTCGAACGCATCACCCTGTTCATCAACATAATCGACTCGCGAATGAGGGTCGGTTGGGTTGACTTTGCGGCGACGTGTATAAACGGGCATAAAAACAGGCTCAATACCTGATGTAGTCTGCGACATCAGACTTGTCGTACCGGTTGGCGCGATAGTGAGGCAGGCGATATTGCGGCGTCCATGCTTTGTCATCTCTTCGTACAGTTTGGGGTCGGCCTCTTTCAGTCGATTGATAAAGGGATTTTGGGCTTCACGCTCGGCGTCGTAAACCTTGAAAGCGCCGCGTTCCTTAGCCATCAACACCGATGAACCGTAAGCCTCCAGCGCAAGTATTTTCTGAACCTTTTCGGCAAACTCTGTCGCCTCTTCCGTGCCGTAGCGCAGGTTGAGCGCCGCCAGCATGTCGCCTTCGGCAGTGATACCAACGCCTGTGCGTCGTCCTTGAAGCGTTTTCTCCTGTATTTTCTCCCAGAGATGCCGCTCGTTATGCTTTATATTGTCGGCTTCGGGGTCTGAATCTATCTTGGCAAGTATGCGTTCAATCTTCTCGGCTTCGAGGTCGATAATGTCATCCATAATACGCTGCGCATAAGCGACATGCTTCTTGAAAAGATCGAAGTTAAACTTCGCATCGGGAGTGAAGGGCTTATCTACATAAGAATATAGATTGATAGCCAGCAGTCGGCAGCTATCGTAGGGACAGAGCGGTATTTCGCCGCAAGGATTGGTCGAGACCGTTTTGAAACCGAGGTCGGCATAACAATCAGGCACTGATTCCCTGATGATAGTATCCCAGAACAGCACTCCCGGCTCGGCCGATTTCCATGCGTTATGGATGATTTTCTTCCACAATTCGGAGGCGTTGATTTCTTTTTTCACCTTGGAAGTTTTGGCGTCAACAGGGTATTGTTGGGTGTAAGGAGTACCGTTGATAACGGCTTTCATAAAGTCGTCGTCAATTTTGACCGATACATTAGCGCCTGTTACCTTGCCTCCCACCATTTTGGCGTCGATAAAAGATTCCGAATCAGGATGTTTGATGGAAACGCTAAGCATCAGCGCTCCGCGACGCCCTTCCTGCGCTACCTCGCGAGTAGAGTTGGAGTAGCGTTCCATAAAAGGCACCAGACCTGTGGAGGTCAGCGCCGAGTTCTTGACAAGCGAGTCCTTGGGTCGCACATGCGAGAGGTCGTGTCCTACGCCGCCACGCCGCTTCATCAGTTGCACCTGCTCTTCGTCTATACGAATGATAGCTCCGTAGGAATCAGCATTGCCGTCGATACCTATCACAAAGCAGTTCGAGAGCGACGAAATCTGAAAATCGTTGCCTATGCCCGTCATCGGGCTGCCTTGCGGGATGATGTACTTGAACTTGTCGAACAAGTCAAACAGTTCCTGCTCCGACAGCGGATTGGGATACTTGTTTTCAATACGTCCTATTTCGCCGGCCAGGCGACGATGCATGTCGGTTGGCGTCTGCTCGTAAATCGCTCCATAGCCATCCTTGAGGGCATATTTGTTGACCCAGACCTTAGCAGCGAGTTCATCTCCCGTAAAATAAATCAGTGAAGCCTTGCAGGCTTCATCAAAAGTAAAAGTTTTTCTATCCATAAAAACGATAATAAAATGACACTTTGAGGCTGCAAGTTTAGACAAAGTTTTTGACTTGACCAAATTTTTCAAGAAAAAAATCTCGTTTTGTTGAAAAGTTTTCCGGAAAATTTTTTATATGTCTGATAATAAGCAGTCTAAAAATTAGCCATTCTCAAAAAGTTTTCCAAAAAATTCAGCTTAGGGAAACAGGGCGTTGCAAATAAGTTAAGTCGTAGAGGCTGAGCTTTCCCCTGCCCGGAAGTCAGGAAGTTGTCCGGATTTAAGAAGTTGTCCGCGGATTGCACGGATTAACACGAAGTTAAGTCGCAGGAGATTGGCTTGCCCCTGTCCGGAAGTCAGGAAGCTGTCCGCGAAACGAAGTTCGACCTCAAGGCAATTGCACGAAACAACGTTCTACGCAGGCAATGACAGGACGCTGTGAGGTCATTGTCTGCGTCGAACTTCGTGTAATTCGCGGATAATAATCGTTTCGTGGATTAACTTCCCTCCGTACCTTCTTCCCGTCCTGTTGAAAAAAAATCACTGCAATTACTCGTAATCCAAAAATAATCCGTACCTTTGCAGCCGAATTGACGTGGACAGATTTGTACTGCTTGCAACCACAGGAAAAAATGCTAAAATGCTGAAACTTGCTTTTTCCGCCGCTCTGCGGTATCTACAATCCCCTCCTCCACTTGTCGGTTCATTATTAATGTAATTCTAAATTTATTAAAGTAATGGCTTATTTATTTACATCAGAATCGGTGTCGGAAGGACACCCCGACAAAGTGGCCGACCAGATTTCGGACGCTTTATTAGATGAGTTTCTTGCACACGACAGGGACTCCAAAGTAGCAATCGAGACGTTTGTTACAACCGGACAGGTTGTAGTCGGCGGCGAAGTCAAGTCCAACGCTTATGTGGACGTGCAGGACACTGTGCGCCGCGTTATCGAGAAGATCGGCTATACCAAGAGCGAATATCAGTTCGAGGCAAAGTCGTGCGGCGTACTTTCGGCTATCCACGAGCAGAGCGCGGACATCAATCGCGGCGTTGAGCGTGCCGACCCTTACGAGCAGGGCGCAGGCGACCAGGGCATGATGTTCGGCTATGCCACTAACGAGACGGACAACTACATGCCTCTCGCTCTCGACCTCGCCCACAGTCTGCTGAGCGAGCTGTCGCTTATCCGCAACAGGGAGATTGAGAAGATGCCCTATCTGCGTCCCGACGCTAAAAGTCAGGTTACGATAGAGTATGAAGACAACGGCACACCCCGCCGTATCGACACTATTGTTATCTCCACCCAGCACGACGAGTTTGTTACTGCCGGCGAAGGCCGTACCCAGGCAGAGGCCGACGTCGAGATGCAGCGTCGCATAACGGAAGACGTCAAGACGATTCTTATCCCTCGCGTCAAAGCGCAGTATCCCGTCAAAGTACAGGCTCTGTTTGACGACGGCATCACTTATTTCGTCAACCCTACGGGCAAGTTTGTAATCGGCGGTCCGCACGGCGATACCGGTCTGACAGGTCGCAAGATTATTGTCGATACCTACGGAGGCAAGGGTGCACACGGTGGAGGAGCATTTTCGGGCAAAGACCCTTCGAAGGTTGACCGCTCGGCAGCTTACGCCGCCCGTCATATCGCCAAGAACCTTGTAGCCGCAGGCGTTACCGACGAAGCGCTCGTGCAGGTTTCTTACGCTATTGGAGTCGCCCGTCCGATGAATATTTTCGTCAACACCTACGGACGCTCGAAGGTAAACATATCCGACGGCGAGATAGCGGTCAAGATAGGCGAAATCTTCGACCTGCGCCCCAAAGCTATCGAGGAACGCCTCAAACTGCGTAACCCCATCTATCTCGAAACAGCTTCTTACGGACACGTAGGTCGAATTCCGGCCACCGTACGCAAGACTTTCAGCTCGCGCTACTCCGCGCCGGCAGAGTGCGAAGTAGAACTCTTCACATGGGAGAAACTCGATTTCGTGGACACAATCAAACAAGCTTTCTTCGCACAATAACGGCAGTCTCAATTATTTTTCGTACCTTTGCGGCGCTTTTTTAAGCCTGTCAGAGTGTGATGGGGAATTAGGAAGCAGAACTAATTTTGAGTAACACATTAATTATTAAACAAAGATGAAGACATTTAAACTGGAAGCGACGCCGAGAGAGGCGTTCGGCAAGAAAGCATCCAAAGAGATGCGCAAACAAGGATTAGTACCGGTCGTACTCTACGGTCGGCAGCCGGTTGAGCTGCCTTTGAAAGGCGAACTCAACACAGGCGAAAAAATAGTAGAAACAGGTAGCGGCAAAGGCCTTATAGTTTCCGAACTGACGGTAACGGCCGAAGGTGTACGCAAGCTGATCTACTCGCCCGACATCTTCCTTGTGGAGATAGAAATCAAGGGCAACAAGGCCGTCAAAGCCATACTGCAAGCATCGCAGTACCACCCCGTAACGGACAATCTGTTGCACATCGATTTCCTCGAAGTATTCGACAACAAGCCCATACGGATGGAAGTACCCGTCGAGCTGGTAGGACACGCAGCAGGAGTACGCTCCGGAGGCAAGCTGAATCAGACGATGCGCAAGCTGAAGGTTACAGGACTGGCCGCCAATATCCCCGAAAAACTGGCGGTAAACATTGACAACCTCGAACTTGGCAAAGTAATCAAGGTAGCAGAATTGCAGTTCGACAACATTGAGATAGTCAGTCCGAAGAACTCCGTAGTCTGTATGGTCAAGATGACACGCGCCGCGCAGAGCGCCGCCACATCCGCCTCCAAATAACAGAAATGAAATATCTGGTTACAGGATTAGGCAATATCGGCGAAGAATATCACGGCACACGCCACAATATCGGATTCAGGGTAGCCAACGAGCTGGCCGGCGCCGCCGAAGCCCCCTTCACCGAAGAACGATACGGCGCAATAGCCCGCATGCGCGTCAAGAACGCCGAATTGATCGTACTCAAACCCAACACATACATGAACCTCAGCGGCAACGCCATACGTTACTGGCTGCAAAAAGAAGCCCTGCCCGCAGAGCAGTTGCTTGTCGTAGTCGATGACCTCTCGTTGCCGCTGGGAACACTGCGCATCAAGCCCAAAGGCAGCAGTGCGGGACACAACGGACTGCGCAACATCGAAGAAGTCCTCGGCACATCGACCTATGCCCGAATCCGTTTCGGCATAGGCAGCGACTTTGCCGCCGGCAAGCAGTACGATTTCGTGCTGAGCAGGTTCAACGACGAAGAACTTGAGATTATCCCCGCACGAATAAAAATCGCCGCCGAGATGGCTCGAACCTTCTGTCTGTCGGGCGTGGAAGTAACCCAGAACCTCTTCAACAACAAGTAGCAAAGCCCTCACATGACCGAAGTACGAATAGACAAATGGCTCTGGGCAGTGCGCATATACAAGACACGCACCGTCGCCACGGACGCATGCCGCAAAAACCGCGTCTCCATAAGCGGCGTCAACGTCAAACCCTCGAGGATGATACGGACAGGCGAAATCGTAGCCGTACGCAAACCGCCCGTAACCTGGTCATTTCGCGTGCTGGAGCTGACACAAAACCGCCTTGGCGCAAAACTCGTACCCCGCTATCTCGAAAACGTAACCCCCCCCGAACAGTACGAAATCCTTGAAATGAACCGCATAACCGGCTTTGTGGACAGAGCAAGAGGGCTTGGCCGTCCTACAAAGAAAGACCGCCGCGAGCTTGACGGGTTCAGCGCCGCCGAAACGGAGGAAACGGAAGAATTTGACTGGGACGAATGAAGATATTGATGATTATTGCAGGCACGATATGCATGGCGTTGGGAGTAGCGGGGATATTTTTACCCCTGTTGCCCACGACGCCGTTTTTATTGCTTGCCGCCGCCGCTTACTTCAGAGGCTCGGCACGCATGTACGCATGGCTGATGAACCACAAATATCTCGGCGCTTACATCCGCAATTTCCGCGAAAACCGGACAGTCCCCCTGCGAGTAAAAATCCTTTCCATCGCACTTCTGTGGCTTGCAATGGGTTACAGCATCCTGTTCCTTTCACTTCAACCATGGCTGCGAATCACCCTCGCCGCCATCGCCATCGGCGTAACCTGCCGCATTTTATCTTACAAAACCGGCTAAAACCCCTTCAATATCATGAGGCGCAGTTCCGCTTCCCTTCTCAGGATGACGTCTTGATTTCTTCGGATAATGGCTTAATTTCTTCGGATGATGTCTTGATTTCTTCGGAAACAAAAAAACCCACTCCGGAGTTCGGAGTGGGAACAAAAAATTCAAAACTCCAAGCCTTGAAATCAGCCCGGAAGCATTTAAAAAACCAGACCCCACTTTACAGTGTGAAATGAGGTGAATGAAAAACAAAATTCATCCCTTAGAGAATCAGAGATGTTTTCTGAAATGTTCCGTCACGCTTGTCGGTTTTACGACGACAGGATTCATTCCATCGTCGTCCGCCGACAATTACGGAACGATAGTGCTGCCCACTTCGCTAAACGGGCCGCGTTGACCTCTCTCGTTTTGCCAGCATATAGCGTAGTAAACGGTTTTACCACGGTCATCCGCCGTAAATTCGAGAGTATGCGGGGTACGGGTAGCGAGGACGCTGTGCGGAAGCGCCTCCTGCGAAGTCGTTGGAATGTCGAGCACGCCATAGACAATCACAGCGCCGATCACGCCGTAAGGCTTTGCCTTG
Organism: Tannerella sp.; assembly: GCA_031290635.1. Classification (GTDB taxonomy): domain Bacteria; phylum Bacteroidota; class Bacteroidia; order Bacteroidales; family Tannerellaceae; genus Tannerella. The sequence continues at coordinate 7,752 of JAITNE010000052.1, forward strand.
CTTTCGCTGTCAGGACTGTGGAAAACGAACGACAGACGGCGTGGGCCGAGAAGTTCAATTTCCATAGCCGGAACCTCTGTCGGAGGCAAAATCGGCGTAGGCTTGGCGTCGTGAACACGAAGACCCATCTCAAGCCGCTGAGAGTCTGTGATAACCGGATTCTTTAGCTGGAAATTCGCCAGCGCGCGAATCTGATTTACAAACTCCTTGCGTGCAGCGTTCTTCGTGGACACATTAACCTTGTTCCTTTCCGGTCCGTCGGTAACCGCTACCCACAGTTTGAAAGCGGCTAAAGCTGCAGCCAATGCTGCTACCGTATCGGCGTCAATACCAAACTTTGTAGCGTAGATAGCGACCTTGTCGGCGAAGTTATTACCCCATTGAACTAATTCCGAATCTTTTCCTGGAATGTAATCCTTCATAATGCATGAATTTGTGAATTAATAAAATAATTAAGGGAATTGTCCCTGGAGGACAACTGTTGTCGCGCTGCGGACAGCGAAACGTCGTGAGAGGATAGCAAGTCATTCGCGGAGTTCCCGAAGTCATTCGCGGAGTTCCCGGAGACGCTCGCGGAGTTCCCGGAGGAGCTCGCGGAGTTCCCGGAGGAGCTCGCGGAGTTCCCGGAGGAGCTCGCGGAGTTCCCGGAGGCGCTCGCGGAGTTCCCGGAGGAGCTCGCGGAGTTCCCG
>JAITNE010000061.1 GCA_031290635.1 Tannerella sp.
ACAGACGATACCGGCAGTATGCTGAGTAATATATTGGGTAATTGGGCGAAATTAGTCGCTCCCAAACCCCTGATTGTTCTGTTTGATGAGGTGGACGTACTCGTTGATGATGTTTTAGTGAGCTTTCTCCGGCAGTTGCGTGGCGGTTTTGCCGGACGCGGCGTCGGCACATTCCCGATATCCATTGCGTTGGTGGGTATGCGCGACCTGAAAGATTATATCCTGAAAGCCAAATACGGGCAAAAAGTCAACCCCGGCTCGCCGTTCAATATTAAGGAAGATTCGGCTACCCTGTCCAATTTCACTAAAGAAGAAGTAGTTCGTCTGTTTGCCCAGCGGACAGCGGAAACCGGCCAACAAATCACGCAGGAAGCCCTTGACTACGTTTATGAGCAGTCGAAAGGACAGCCTTGGATTGTAAATTCACTGTTCAAACGCGCTACCTTGCGGATATTGGACGAAAAAAACACGGAAACAGTTACCGTTGAACTCGTCCGACAAGCCCGTCAGCAGATGATTGACGCCCGTGAAACTCATCTGGATGCTTTGGCTTATCGCCTGGAAGACCTTGAAATCAAACACGTTGTACAGACGATTATCTCCGGCAACACCGAACCTCCTTTGGGACGCACAGATCATGACGTCGAGCTTGCGATGGATTTAGGATTGGTCGATTGGTCGTCCGAGTCGGGGTTTAAGATTGCAAACCCCATCTACGACGAAATCCTCACCCGCTTTCTCAACTCGCCATACCACGATTCCATGCCGCCGCCATCTGCATGGAAGTGGCAGAAGCCGGACGGCACGTTGGATATGGACAGTATGATGCAGGAGTTTCAGCGATTCTGGCGTCGTCATTCGGAGATGTGGGAGAAGAGCGCGAAGTACATCGAAGTATTCCCGCACCTGTTGCTGCTGGCGTTCCTTCAGAGGATTACTAACGGTGGCGGCAACGTTGTTCGCGATTGTGCAGCCGGCAGCGGACGCATGGATATATCGGTTGAGTACATGCAGCAATTTTTTATTCTCGAAATAAAGCTGATTCATTATTACGACGATTCGCCCGGCTTTGTCAGGAACGAAGGCTTGAAACAGATTCGCAAGTATCGCGACAAGATAGACGCCAAAGCTCCAGCTTACCTCGTCATATTTGACCGTCGGGACACATCCATACGGAAACCCTGGGACGAGCGTATTTACATGTCAACAGAAGATGATGTAACGGTTGTTGGATGCTGAATATAAAAATTTTTTGAGGGCATTGCGAAGAATTATCAAAAAAAATTTGGGAAGTTAAAAAAATCTCAGTATCTTTGCAGCGATTTTTTTTGTATTAACTCAAAAGAAAGGGGGCGAAAAGTTCCCTTTCTCTTTTTAGAAAGATATGATTGATAAAGACATTATACACCGTTTGACGGAGGATAAATTGAAGGGTACGGACAACTATTTTGTTGATGTAACGGTAAGCCCCGAAAACTTCATCACTGTCGAGATTGACAACGACCGAGGCGTCAGCATTGACGATTGTGCAGAGCTAAGTCGGCATATTGAAGCCAATCTTGACCGTGAGAAGGAGGATTACGAGTTGGAAGTAGGCTCGGCAGGGCTTACGGCGCCGCTGAAAGTTCCCCGACAGTACCGCAAGTTCATCGGCAAGGAAGTAGAGATGTCGCTGAAAGAAGGCGGCAAGGTCAAAGGCGTACTGAAGGACGCCGACGAAACGAACGCTACCATCACGGTAGAAAAGAAGGTAAAGATAGAAGGCGAGAAGCGCAAAACCGCCGTCTATGAAGACCTTACTTATGATTATAAAGAAATAAAACAAACAAAATATTTAATTAGATTTTAATTATGGCGAAGAGAAGAGAAGAATCGGTCAGCATGATAGAAACCCTGGCTGAATTCAAGGAATTGAAGAATATTGACAAGGAAACTATGGTCAACGTTTTGGAGGAATCGTTCCGTAAAGTCATTACCGACATGTTTGGCACTGACAAGAACTACGACGTTATCATCAATCCCGAAAAGGGCGACTTTGAGATATGGCGTAACCGGCAGGTTGTTTCCGACTACGAGCTTAAAGATTCAAACACTCAAGTAACCTTGACCGAAGCCCTTACTATTGACCCCGACTCCCAGATTGGCGAGGAAGTAACGGATGAAGTTATCTTTGAATCATTCGGTCGTCGCGCGATATTAAAACTCAGGCAGACGCTGCAGTCAAAGATTATGGAGCTACAGAAAGACAGTCTGTTTGCCCGTTATAAAGAAATGATCGGGACGGTAGTTACGGCAGAGGTTTACCAGATATGGAAGAAAGAAATGCTTCTGTTAGACGACCAGGGCAACGAGTTGTTATTACCTAAGACAGAGCAGATACCGGCTGATTTCTTCCGCAAGGGCGAATCTGTGAGGGCAGTAGTTAAAGAAGTTTCTAACGATAACAACAATCCCAAGATCACTCTGTCGCGCATAAGCGACGACTTCCTGCGTCGTCTGTTCGAGATTGAAGTACCTGAGATAAGCGACGGACTGATAACCATCAAGGCCGTTGCACGCATTCCGGGCGAGCGTGCCAAGATAGCCGTTGAATCGTACGACGAGCGGATTGACCCCGTCGGCGCTTGCGTAGGCATGAAAGGCTCACGCATTCGCGGTATAGTCCACGAGCTGCGCAATGAAAACATTGACGTAGTCAGTTACACATCGAACCTTTCGCTACTCATACAGCGTTCGCTTAGTCCGGCAAAGATTTCATCGATACGCATAAACGAGGCGGAAAGAACGGCGGAAGTATTTCTCCGTCCCGAAGAAGTCTCTCTGGCCATAGGCAAGGGCGGTTTGAATATCAAACTCGCCTGTCTGCTTACCAAACACAAGATAGACGTCTTCCGCGAAATCGAAGGAGTAGAAGACGACGACATCTATCTGGATGAGTTCTCCGACGAAATCGACAAGTGGGTGATTGACACCTTGAAATCACTCGGCTGCAACACAGCTAAATCGGTACTTTTGATGAGGCCTGAAGAAATCATGGAGAAAGCCGACCTCGAAGAAGAGACCGTCAAAAAGATTTTTCACATTCTGTCTTCAGAATTTGAAGAAGAAGAACTTGCGGATATAAAAGCCAGAGTGAAGGCCGAAGCACAGATTGATACGACGGTTGTATAAGCAGATTGAACGCTTCATTATAAAGATAGATAACAGAAAACAAAAGACAAAGCATATATGCCCATAAAGTTAAACAAAGTATTAATAGATTTGAATGTAGGTCTCAAGACGGCAGTAGAATTTCTGGTGAAGAAAGGGCACGAAATTGAGAGTAACCCTAACGTGAAGATCAACGAAGAACAGCATGCCTTGCTCGTAAAAGAGTTCGGCAGCGAACCTTCAATCCTAAAAGATAAGAAATCTTTCGTTTTTCCTACCTATCCGAAGCGTCAACGTCAAGAAACGGCTGAGGTTATCAAGACGGAAGTCCCCGAAACAGCGAGGCCTAAGTTTGTCATAAAGGATAAAATCAACCTTTCTGCATTAGATTCAAGAAACAGGGGAGGGGCATATAAACCTGAGAGAAAGCAAAATGCAGCACAGCCGTCGGGGAAGAATCAGCAGCATCACAAAGACAAGCACAAGTCCGGGCAGCCTGTAAAGCAGGAGCAAAAGCAGCCGAAGCCGGTCGTTGCGCAGGAGACTGTAAAGCCGGTTGAAGTAAAGCCGGAGCCTGTCGTAGAAGTTACGGTCATTGCAGATACTCAACCGACCGTACCGACAGAACAGCCGCCGACGCCGACGCCGCCTCCAACGCCGACGCCGCCTCAAACCGGAGAACAGCCGAAAGAACAGCAGCCGAAAGAACAGCAGCCGCGAGCCGAAGAGCCTGAGAAAGCAACCCCTAAAGAGCAAAAGCCGCAGCAGCAAACCCCGCAGCATGGCGAGCAGCGCAAGCAAGAGCAAAAACCCAAAGGAAACGCCGGACAGCAAGCTCGTCCGGATCAAAAGAAAGACCGTCCCGAAAAGTTTAAGAAAGGCGAGCCTATAACCATTGACGTAGAAAAAGAAGAAGTATTCCGTCTGGCCAAGCGGCCGCCCGACCTCAACTTCAAAGTTACGGGCAAGATCGACCTCAGCGCTATCAATCAGGCCTCCTTCCCGCGTCGCAAGACGAAGGAAGACTACAAGCGCGAGCACGACAAAGAAGTAGCGCAGCGCAGGTTAGCTCATCTGCCGCATAAAACGCCGACGCTCGACAAGAAACCGAACGTGCCGGGCGGTGCAGCCAACGCCGGGCCTCCCAAGCAAAAGCGCAAGCGCATAACGCAAGTGGACGTAGCCGCTACTCCGGGAAGGAATTTGAACTTCCATCGCGAAGAAAGAGTTAAGCCCTCGCGAATAAAACGACCCATACATACCGAAGTCAAAGTAGAAGACGTTCAGAAGCAAGTCAAGGAGACATTGGCGAGGCTGACTAACAAGGGAACTAAAGGCAAGGGCGCCAAGTACCGGCGTGACAAGCGCGATGCGGCAGCTAACCGCGAGCAGGAAATACTCGAACAGGAGCAGCGCGAAAGCAAGGTACTCAAGCTAACCGAGTTTGTTACAGCCAACGACCTCTCCAGCATGATGAACATACCCGTTACACAAGTTATTTCGACATGTATGAGCATCGGAATCATGGTTTCAATCAACCAGCGGCTCGAAGCAGAGACCATCAACATCGTTGCCGAAGAGTTCGGCTACAGCACGGAGTACGTCAGCGCAGAAGTAGTCGAAGCCATAACCGTTGAAGAAGACAAGGAAGACGAGCTGCAGCCACGTCCGCCGATTATCACGGTTATGGGACACGTTGACCACGGCAAGACCTCGCTGCTCGACAACATCCGCAAGACTAACGTCATAGCAGGCGAAGCCGGCGGCATAACCCAGCATATCGGCGCTTACAACGTCAAGCTGCCGAACGGGCGTCATATCACTTTCCTCGACACACCGGGGCATGAAGCCTTCACCGCCATGCGAGCGCGGGGGGCGAAAGCTACCGACATTGCAATCATCATCGTTGCAGCCGACGACAACGTCATGCCGCAGACCATTGAAGCCATCAATCACGCATCGGCCGCTAACGTGCCGATAGTTTTTGCCATAAACAAGATCGACAAGCCGCACTCAAACGCCGAAAAGATCAAGGAAGAATTAGCCAACCTCAACTACCTCGTCGAGGATTGGGGCGGAAAATATCAGAGTCAGGAAATATCCGCCAAACAGGGCACGGGCGTACCCGAGCTATTGGAAAAAGTATTGCTCGAGGCCGACATCCTCGAACTTAAAGCCAATCCCGACCGCCGCGCACAAGGCTCGATCATCGAATCGTCGCTCGACAAGGGACGCGGCTTTGTTTCGACAATACTCGTCAGCAACGGCACTCTCCGGCAGGGCGACATAGTACTTGCAGGCTCGCACTACGGTCGAATCAAGGCCATGTTTAACGAGCGCAACCAGCGCATAGAACTTGCAGCCCCTTCAGAACCTGCTATCATCCTCGGACTGAACGGCGCTCCGCAGGCCGGCGACCTCTTCAACGTCCTCGAAACAGAGCAGGAAGCCAAAGAAATAGCCAACCGCAGGGAGCAGTTGCAGCGCGAACTCGGACATCGCACCATGAAGCGGCGCGGATTCGACGACATTGTCCGCCGCCGCGCTATGGGCGACATTCACGAACTCAACCTTATTGTCAAGGGCGATGTGGACGGCTCGGTCGAGGCGCTGTCCGACTCGCTGATAAAGCTTTCGACCGAAGAAGTGCAGGTACACGTTATCCACAAGGCTGTAGGGCAGATTTCGGAGTCCGACGTGTCTTTGGCGGCAGCTGCGGACGAGGCCGTGATTATCGGCTTTCAGGTCAGACCTTCGGCTCAGGCTCGCCGTCTGGCCGAGAGCGAGGGCGTGGAAATACGCCTGTACTCGATTATCTACGACGCCATCAACGAGGTCAAGAGCGTTATGGAGGGAATGCTGTCGCCCGAAATCAGAGAAGATATCACAGGCGAACTCGAAGTGCTGCAGGTCTTCAAAATCACGAATGTAGGGACTATAGCAGGCTGTATAGTCAAGGAAGGCAAGATACGCAGGGCTAACAAGGTGCGCGTCATTCGCGACGGAATCGTGGTGCACGCCGGCGAACTCGGCTCGCTCAAGCGGTTTAAGGACGAAGTCAAGGAAGCCTTCACCGGTCAGGACTGCGGCCTCTACATCCACAATTACAACGACATTCAGATTGGCGACATCATCGAGCCTTTCGACCAGACGGAAATCAAGAAAACATTATCCTGAAAACAATATGAGCTGGTTGGATATTACTGTTTTGTGCCTCGCCGGAGCAGGCCTCATCAAGGGAATCAAGGACGGCATGATAAAGCAGGTTGTCGCTCTGGGAGCCTTGATTATCGGCATTTACCTCTGCACGGGCGCGGCTGACCGGCTGCAGACCTTCCTTTCGCAGATAGAATGGTTGCCGAAGGTCGCTGTCGGCGCGACGAGTTACTTTCTGGGATTTGTGTTGATAGTCGGCGTGATACTGCTGGCGGGCAACATTGTTGACCGGCTGATAAGCCTCACCCCGCTGAGCATCCTCAACCACCTGGCCGGAGGGCTTGTGGGTCTGATTATGATGGCGCTGTTTCTGAGTTTGATTTTCAACATTCTGGAAATATTTGATACCGGCTTGACTTTAATTTCACAGGAAATAAAGGACGAATCCCGCTTTTACATGACTTTAAGGGACATTATTCCGACGCTGTTTCCGGGAAAACTCTTTCCGGCGGCAAACTTATTTTAAACTGACATGACAATTATGGAAGGACAGGACAAACTGTTGAACGAAGTAACTTCCGGTGAATACAAATACGGCTTTACGACCGATGTGGACACCGAAGTAATACGCACAGGATTGGATGAGGAAGTGATACGCACCATTTCCGCCAAGAAAGATGAACCCGCGTGGCTGCTGGACTTTCGCCTGAAAGCCTTTCGCCACTGGCAGACTTTGGAGATGCCCGCGTGGGCGCATCTGAAGATACCCGAGATAGATTTTCAGGACATTATTTACTACGCAGCGCCTAAAACGAAGGAAAGTCCCAAGTCGCTCGACGAAGTTGACCCCGAACTGTTGAAGACTTTCGACAAATTAGGCATCCCCCTGCAGGAGCAGAAGATCATGAGTGGCATGGCGATTGATGCGGTCATGGACAGCGTTTCCGTCAAGACCACTTACAAGCAGGCGCTGGCCGAAAAAGGCGTCATTTTCTGCTCTTTCAGCGACGCCGTCAAGAGCCATCCCGAGCTTGTGAGGAAATATCTGGGAAGCGTTGTCGGCTATAAAGACAACTACTTCGCCGCGCTCAACTCGGCTGTATTTTCGGACGGCTCGTTCGCCTATATCCCGCCGGGAGTACGTTGTCCGATGGAATTAAGCACGTATTTCAGAATCAACGCCGCCCGCACGGGACAGTTCGAGAGGACTCTGCTTGTAGCGGATGACGACGCTTACGTCAGCTACCTCGAAGGATGCACAGCTCCACGGCGCGACGAAAACCAGCTTCACGCCGCGATAGTCGAGATAGTAGCCCACGACCGGGCGGGGGTAAAATACTCGACCGTACAGAACTGGTACCCCGGCGACAAGCTCGGACGAGGCGGCATCTACAACTTTGTAACCAAGCGCGGACTCTGCAAGGGCGACAGCAGCAAGATTTCGTGGACGCAGGTCGAGACCGGCTCGGCCATTACCTGGAAATATCCCTCCTGCGTGCTGGCGGGCGACAATTCCGTAGGCGAATTTTACTCCGTAGCCGTAACCAACAACTTCCAGCAGGCCGACACCGGCACAAAGATGCTGCATTTAGGACGCAACACCCGCAGCACGATAGTCTCGAAGGGCATTTCGGCGGGCTTTAGCCATAATTCATATCGCGGACTGGTAAAGATAGCCCCGCGCGCCGAGAACGCCCGCAACCACAGTCAGTGCGACAGTTTGCTGCTTAGCTCCACCTGCGGCGCACACACCTTTCCCTACGCCGACATCCAAAACCAAACCGCCGTAGTAGAGCACGAAGCAACCACTTCCAAGATTAACGAAGACCAGCTCCTCTACTGCAACCAGCGCGGCATCGACACGGAAAAAGCGATTAGCCTTATAGTCGGCGGATACGCCCGCGAGGTAATGAACAAGTTACCGATGGAGTTTGCCGTCGAAGCCCAAAAACTGCTTTCCATCTCGCTGGAAGGCGGGGTAGGATGAAAACGGTCAAGGCAACCAAGTCTCATCATTATTAAATTATCTTACATTCGGCGAAAGCCGAATTTAGCACACAGCGTGTGCTGAATTAACAAATTCCCCCTGTAATAAAATTTGCTACGCACTGCGTAGCCAATTGAGATGGACGCATCATAGTCTGCAATTGTCTGCAATTCGCTTGCAGATATACGAGATTGCTTCGTACCTGTTGGGGACGGCGTCGCGGATAATTCAGATTGCTTCGTACCTCGCAATGACGATACCGGATATAGCGGAGATTGCTTCGTACCTGTGGGAGACGTGTGCGCGAGATACAGTTAATTCTTAATTATTATTTATCAATTCTCAATTCCTGTCTGCGTCGTCATTGCGAGGTACGAAGCAATCTGAATTAATATCTCTTAATTATTAATTCCTCTCTGCGTCGTCATTGCGAGGTACGAAGCAATCCAAATTAATATCTCTTATTTATTAATTCTATTATTCGAGAAATTAGCGGAGTTCCCGGAGTATTTCGCGGAGTTCACGGAGTGTTTCGCGGAGTTAACGTAGCTTCTCGCGTAGTTCCCT
>JAITNE010000092.1 GCA_031290635.1 Tannerella sp.
AGCAATCTGATGTTATCCGACCACAGCGATCTTACCGTAATCGAAGCCGACGAGTACGACCGCTCATTCCATTATCTCAGTCCATATTTTGCCGTCGTTACATCCGCCGATCCCGACCACCTCGACATTTACGGCACAGCCGAATCCTACCGAGAGAGTTTTGAAAAGTTCACTTCACTGATTCGCCCCGGAGGACTGCTGTTGATAAAGCGCGGCATAGCCGTTACCCCCCGACTGCAGGACGGCGTGCGGCTTGCAACGTATTCGCTGACCGACTTCGCATCCGACTATTACGCCGCCAACATTCGCGTCGGCAATGGAGAGATATACTTTGATTTTTGTTCGCCTTCGGGCTGCATCCTCGATATACAGTCAGGCGTGCCGGTGAGGATAAACGTCGAGAATGCAGTCGCGGCAATTGCCATAGCGCAGTTGTGCGGGGTAGAGGAGGACGAGATACGTCAAGCTATGCCGACATTCGGAGGCGCGGAGCGTCGGTTCGACTTCCAAATCAAGACTGACAAAGTCGTTTATATCGACGACTATGCTCATCATCCGCAGGAGCTTGAGAGCAGCATCCGTTCCGTGCGCGAACTATACGCCGGACGACGGTTGACGGGCGTTTTTCAACCTCACTTATATTCCCGGACCCGCGATTTTGCGGACGGGTTTGCCCGCGCTCTGTCCTTGCTTGATCGCCTTATCCTGCTCGATATTTATCCTGCCCGCGAAGAGCCTGTTCCGGGCATAACCTCCGAATTAATCCTCGCAAAAGCGACCCTCGCCGACAAGACGCTCTGCCGTAAGGACGAACTTCTGTCGTTGCTCGACGGTGAAGACATTGATGTGCTGATGACACTCGGCGCAGGCGACATCGACCGCTTCGTCGAGCCTGTACGCAATCTGTTAAACTCAAAACTCGCTCCGTCATGCTAAAAAACATTCTTCTTATCCTCGTCGCTTTGTTGTCAGTCGGCTATTTGCTCGGCGTCATTTTCTACTTCGACCGCGACAATCCTCCTGCGGGAAAATGCCGGCAGGTCGAGATAGTGATAAGCGACAGTCTTGAAACCAACTTCCTCACTACAGCCGACGTCGTCGCTTATCTGAAAAAGAAGGGTCAGTATCCACTCAATAAGAATCAAAATGAAATCAACACGCATCTGATTGAGAAGGCGCTTACCGACAACAACATCGTCAAGCAAGCCGAAGTCGTCCGAACGGTCTCCGGCAAAATAAGAATCGTTATTTCACAAAAAATGCCTATCTTGCGCGTCTTTAGCTCGTCGGAAGGCAGTTATTTCGTTGACAGAAGCGGCGGCACGATGTCAACCATAACCGGGCAAGCCATTTATGTTCCGATAGCCAGCGGAAACATCAACAAGGCATACGCCTCGACTCAGCTTCTGGACTTTGCGCTCTTCATCGACGGCAGCGATTACTGGCGCAGGCGCATCAAGCAGATTGTTGTACGCTCCGAGCGCGACGTCGAGTTGGTAGTCAGTGAAGGCGGGCAGCGAGTGTTGCTGGGCAGCCTCGACAACTACGCGACCAAGCTCGACAACCTCCGACTGTTTTACGAGCAGGTCATACCGCGCACCGGATGGCAGAAGTACAGCGTAATCAACCTCAGATACAAGAAACAAATAGTATGTACAAAAAATTAAACATATATGAAGGAAAAAATTGTTGCAATTGATTTAGGAACCTCGCATTTGACGGGGATAGCAGGAGAGCGTCAGCCGGACGGACGGTTCAACATCATCTGCTGCGAGACTGTAGATACCGACGGCGCACTGCAGCGCGGCAACGTCTATAACCGCGACAAGACCGCTTCGCAGGTCGGACTCTTAATCGGCAAGCTCGAAGGCCACCTTAAGGGCTTGTACATCGACCGCGTTTATGTCGGCGTCGGCGGGCATTCGTTGCGCACCGTAACCAGCATCGAAACTGCGGATATAGCCGAAGGCGTCGCCGTAACTCTCGACGACCTCGGCGTGATGTACCAAAACTGTCTCAGTCACAGGATAGACCTTTTGGACAGGCTCGACGTAGCGCCGGCGGTTTATTATGCCGACGGTCAGAGAGACAGTAACCCCGTAGGCGTGTCATGTCGCCGTCTGGAGGCGCATTACAAGCTTATCTTCGGCAAGCAGTCGATACGTCGCGACATCGACAGCATTTTCAACGGCGAGAAGCTGCATCAGGAAGTAGCCGGCATCATTATCACGCCGCTTGCTCTGGCCGACGCCATGCTAAGCAGCGACGAGAAGGAGGTAGGCTGTGCGCTGGTAGATTTCGGCGCGGGGGTTACTTCAGTAACTGTTTTCAAGGGGGGCGAGCTGTTGGGACTGGCTACGCTTCCGATGGGCGGCAACAATATCACACACGACATGGAACGTCTGCCATTGCCCTCAGCTGTTGCCGAGAATATCAAGAAGCAGTACGGCAGCGCCGTCTATCTGAAGGAAGACGAAGGCAAGACCATCAATATTGATTCGGATGGAGTGCTGCAAAACCTTTCCTTAGACCATCTGCACGTGATTGTCGAGGGACGGGCGAAGGAGATTGTAGAGAACGTCCACGAGCGCATCCTCCGAATCATTGATCCCAAGATGCTCGGCGCGGGGATTGTTGTAGCAGGACAGGCCTCCGAGCTGCGCAATCTGACGGAAAGTCTGGCAGAGAAGACGAAGGTCAAGGTACGTCTTTCGGCAATCCGCCAAGGTCTGGTGAGCGGCTCGGAAGACCTCTGCGGCGAGCTTACTTCACTTCAGGCCGTCGCGATAATGCTTCAAGGCACGAAGGATTGTGTATCACCGCCGATAACGCCGGCGCAGCCGGTCGTAGAAGATGCAGCAACGGCCAAGCCGGTAAAGGACAAGCCTAAAAGCAAGCCGTTCTGGGTAAGAGAAAGAGGCAAGAACCAGCCCAAGCCTCCCAAGCCTCAAGCAGAGCCGCCGAAGACCGCCGAATCCGAAGAGACCAAGCCGCCGACAGGAGACCGCTCGGGAAGTCAATCCGGCGGCAGTAACATAAAGAAGATAAAGACGTTTGTCGGTGATTTATTTAACGAAGACGAGTAGATTACACACAGAAAGATATAACATCATTTTATTCACACATCATTTTAATACATCATAAAACTATGAGTACAGAAGTAGATATTGATTTCGATTTCCCAAGGGAAGCGCCGAAGATAATCAAAGTTATCGGCATAGGCGGAGGCGGCGTTAACGCTGTCAATTACATGTATGAGTCCGGCATTCGAGGAGTAAACTTCGCCGTTTGCAATACCGACTTTCAATCCTTCGACGGCGTCAAGGTGCCGGTCAAGGTAACACTCGGTTCAGGTCTTGGCGCAGGAGGCAAACCCGAAATAGCCCGTGAAGAGTTCGAGAAAAGCGCGGCCGAAGTAGAAAAGCTGCTGACCGACGGCACAAAGATGGTCTTCATAGCAGCCGGAATGGGCGGCGGTACAGGTTCGGGCGCTGCGCCGTTGCTTGCCCGCATGGCAAAGGAGAAGTCAATCCTGACGGTCGGAATCGTTACCATACCGTTCCGTTTCGAGAAGACGCCGCGCATAACGACAGCCCTCAAAGCGGTTGACGAGATGTACAAGAACGTTGACGCGCTGATAGTCATTAATAATGAACGGCTGAAGGAGCATTATTCCGACTTCGATCTTAATGTGGCATTCAAGAAGCCCGACGAAGTCCTCGCGATGGCTGTCAAGAGCGTCGCCGAGATAATCACCGTAAAAGGCATTATCAACCGAGACTTCAACGACGTGGCTTCTACAATGAAGGACAGCGGCGTTGCGCTCGTCAGCTACGGCTTCGGACATGGCGAAAACCGCCTCGACGACGCCATAAATGAAGCCCTGGAATCGCCTTTGCTCTCCAATAACGACCTCTATAACGCCAAGCGCATACTTTTTTACATCTCGTTCCCAAATGACGCACACTTCAAAGTAGAAGAACTCGACAAGTACATGGATGCTTTCATGTCTAACTTCGACGAGCATATCGAGATGATATGGGGGTTCGGTCTGGACGAAAATCTGCCTTCCGGACAGGAGATCAAGTTCACCATCATCGCTACAGGCTTCAGCATCGAAGCAGTACCCGCAATAAAAGAGATGAACATCGAAATCGCTGAAGGTATAGCAGCCGCAAAAGCAGCCGATGAGCAGCGGGTAAAGGATGTTTATGGTGATGAAGGCAAGAGCATGAAGCGTCTGACGCGCGTTCCGCAGTCGAACATAGTAATATTGAACGATGAAGAGCTTTACGACGACGACCTGATCAAGTATCTCGAATCCACCCCGACCTGCCTGCGCCAACCTGCGGATATAGCAGCGCACCGCCGTCCGACCGCCGCCGCCTCAGCCCTTGCCGCCGAAGCCGCCACATCAGCCTCCCCAGCCTCCTACCTTGCATCCCAAGCCCCCAAGCCGGTCAAAGCAGAGAATCTTATCGAATTTTAATCATCAAACCAAAATCCCACAGAACAATTTAACAACACATTAAACTTATGGAGAAGAAAACCCCTTTGTATGATTGCCACCTTGCCGCCGGTGGCACGATAGTCCCCTTCGCGGGATACCTTTTGCCGGTCAACTATCCCACCGGTATCATCGCCGAGCACAACGCGGTGCGCACGGCTGCCGGCCTCTTCGACGTCTCCCACATGGGAGAAATCATCATTACCGGCTTCGACGCCCTCTGGAACATCAACAACCTGTTCACAAACGACTTTACAGACATGCAGGACGGACAAGTCCGCTACAGTGTGATGTGCAACGAAGAAGGCGGCTGCGTGGACGACCTGCTCGTGTACCGATACAATGTACAGCGTTACCTTGTTGTAGTCAACGCCTCCAACCGTCAGAAAGACTTTTTGTGGATGACGTCGCAAATTCGTGGAGACGTACGCATCGAAGACGTTTCCGACACAGTCGCGCAGATAGCCCTGCAGGGTCCCGCCGCCCGCGAGATACTGCTGCGGATTGTCCCCTCCCCCGACGCCCTCCCCTCCGGGTACTACACCTTCCTGCCGGACGTAGCCGCAGGAGGCAGCGACGATACTTCCTGCTCTTTTGTAGAGATAGATGATGAGTCCAACCAATCCCATCTTGCTAATGATGATTCGACAGACGCCGCCGACTCATCCGATATTGCTGATGATGATTCTGTTGATGCTGCCGACCAGCCGAAATCTTATTATTATGATATAGAAGACATCCTCCATCCGAAAAAATCTTTTTTACGGGACTCCGCCGACAGCTTCAATCTTTCCGAATATAATTTGGGAGATTCAAGAGACCCCGTCGATCCTTCCATCCATAATGTAAAAGATTCCGGTAACGCCATCCATTGCCTTATATCCTGTACAGGCTACACCGGCGAGAGCGGCTACGAAATCTATCTCTCCAACGACGACGCACCCCGTCTGTGGAATCTGCTTCTTCAAGAGGGCAAAGACCTCGGCCTGATACCATGCGGTCTCGGTTCGCGCGACACCCTCCGGCTCGAAGCCGCAATGCCCCTCTACGGACACGAAATGGACGAGCACATCTCCCCACTCGAGTCATCACTTTCCTTTGCCGTCAAGTTCTACAAGGACGACTTCATAGGACGTTATCCCCTTATTGATCGCGGCTTTCCCAAAATCCGACGCGTCGGACTTAAAATCACCGGCAGAGGCATAGCCCGCGAACACCAGTCGGTCTATCACGACGGCAACCTCATCGGCTCTACAACCTCCGGCACGCACGCCCCCTACCTGCATTACCCGATAGCGATGGCTTTAATCGACATCGACAAAGCCCAAACCGGCCTCACAGTACAGGTCGAAGTCCGCCCCGGCCGCCTTATCGACGCCGAAATCGTTCCCCTCCCGTTCTACAAGAAAGCATCATCCTGAAAAATCTTCAGAAACCTTACAGCGCAACCCCCATCCCGCAAAAATTTTTTTTTCTTGAAATAAACTACCCCATACGGAGCATCCGAACCGTATGGGGTTTAATTTTTCCATAGCAGTAAACCTGCTGATTAACAACAGATAAGCCACACTAATCGAGCATCTTTTTAAGGTTGATTCAGCACCATTTCCACACCGGAAAAACGTCCTCCGAAGACCTCAATTTCAGTTCGTTTTACACTGAATTTCATCGAAAATGAATTTTTTTTCCTCAAAAATTTGTTTATTAAAAAATAATCCGTATCTTTGCATCCGCGTTCACGTCGAAAAATGTCCGGAATAGCGATTCCCACATTGAACGCAACCCTGTTTTGAAGCAGAACTGTTCAGCAAAACTTCACCGCCGACGAGAAATCATCTCTAATAATGTGCGATGAAATTGTCGTCAAACAATCTGACCCTTCGCCATCCGGTACGTCATTGTCGTCGAACAATCTCATGCCCCGACCGAGAGACCTCATTGTCGTCGAACAATCTCATGCCGGAACGTCCGGGACGGCTTTGTCAGCGAACAATCTCATGCCGGAACGTCCGGGACGGTTTTGTCGTCGAACAATCTCATGCCGGAACGTCCGGGACGGTTTTGTCGTCGAACAATCTGCTTATAAACGAATCTTTTTATAATAATACATAATACTAATTAACAGTTAAACAATATGGTACAAATCAAAGCAGTACTTTTAAACAGAATGCGGAATGAGACGAATTACCAGTTTCTACAGGTCTATGAAAATCTGGTCATAGCTCATCCGCCTGTCAGGGCGCTTATTGAAGAGAAGTTTCAGGCGTTCATGTTACTTCATTATCAGGAGAAATCCCTCCTCGACATCCAGCGAGGCAGTCCCCTGACCGAGCATATCGAAGAGACAGATCA
>JAITNE010000095.1 GCA_031290635.1 Tannerella sp.
TGGGAACGGACTTTTTTCCGAGAAAGAAGATGTGATAAATGAGCCGATAGAAGCAATCCGGTTGCTGCCACGTCTGAAAGTCAATCTGCAAATTGAACAAACAAGCTCCGATAAGACTATTATCCTGTTCAGCGGAGACGAAAATCTTATCGAAAACGTAAGCTACGAGATAAATGACAAAAAGCTAATCTTGAAAGCCGAGCATCCTATCTATCAGAGTAACAACCTGATAATCCGCATTCAAACGCCTGTCCTCAGGAGACTTGAACTGTATTCGGAAGGAAGCGCCTTTTTTCCTCATGGCTTCACAAGCGACGACTTTGAAATCGAATTGAAAAGCGTCGTCAAATTCAAGATAGACAGCTTGACAGCCAATTCATTAGATGTTTATGCGCATGGCGTTGGAGCAGTCGAAATAGCCGGAAATGTTGATAACGTTCGCTTGAAGTTGGACGGGCTTGGCTCTATTGATACCCGAGAACTTGTGGCCGACTCGGTTTATGCTCACGTTGACGGCGATGGCGCTATTCAATGCTATCCGGTAAAATATTTAAACGCTAAAGCGGGTGGGGAAGGTAGTATAAGCTATTTCAATGACCCTCCGAAAAAAGTTACTGCCATAACAGGTTCGGGCGAAATAAACAAAGAATAATCATGGCGCACAAAAAAATGACCTCCTTTTATGGGGAGGTCATTTTTCCAAATTGCAACATAGACATTACAATCATTTCTCTGATATTACATCAAAGGGGATGTCAACAGTTACTTCCTTGTGGAGGCGTATCTGCGCTTTGTATGAGCCGACTTCCTTGACGGAATCTTTGATATAGATGATCTTACGGTCAATATCAAAGCCTTGCTTTGCCAATTCGTCAGCTATCTGAATATTGTTCACCGAGCCGAATATCGTGCCGGTAGAACTCGTCTTGGCGCCTATCGTCAGCGTGAGGCCTTCGAGTTTAGCTGCCAAGTCTTGAGCAGTCTTCTTGATTTTCTCTAACTTGTGAGCGCGTTGCTTGAGGTTCTCGGCTAACACTTTCTTAGCGGATACTGAGGCAATAATGCCTTTACCCGAAGGAATAAGAAAGTTCCGTCCGTAACCGCTCTTCACGTTCACTACATCGTCTTTGTAACCCAATCCGGTTACGTCTTCTTTTAATACAATTTCCATAGTCAGTTCCTCCTTTTTTATTTCATTAAATCGGTTACGTAAGGCAGTAATGCCAAATGACGCGCTCTCTTGACGGCCTGCGCTATGTGGCGCTGGAACTTCAGCGAGGTGCCGGTAATACGGCGGGGCAGTATCTTGCCCTGCTCGTTAAGGAACTTCTTTAGAAATTCGGGGTCTTTGTAGTCAATGTACTTGATACCGCTTTTCTTGAAACGGCAGTACTTCTTCTTCTTCGTGTCAACCGACATCGGAGTAAGGTATCTGATTTCGGAATTGCCCTGTGAGTTTGTTATTGCCATGATTATACCTCCTTGTTTTCAGTGTCTAATTCAATATCTACCTCAATTTCTTCAATAGGAAGAACGTCTTTGACGATCTTGTGGTGTTCGCGTCGCGTTGGTTCCGGCGGTGGAACAATCTTGAGGTTGCGCCTCTTGATTGCATACTCGGCGGCAAACTTATCCTGACGGAAGGTCAGGAATCGCAGCACGCGCTCGTCACGACGGAATTGCGTTTCCAGTACGTCAACAACCGTAGGCTCAGCCTTAAATTCTATCAACTGATAGAATCCGGTCGTCTTCTTACTGATAGGATAGGCCAACTTGCGCAGGCCCCAGTTCTCTTCATTGACTATCTCAGCTTTCTGGGACGTCAATACATTTTTAATTTTCTCTACCGCTTCCTTCATCTGTGCATCAGACAAAACGGGAGTTAAAATGAAAACGGTCTCGTAATTGTTCATAAATCTGTGTATAAATTTTAAAATTTGCGGCTGCAAAGGTAGGGATAATTTCTTAATCTACAATATTTTTGAGCGTTTTTTTTGAATTATTTTTCGACTGCAATTGTAAAATATTGATTTTCAACGAATTACTCCCATTCGATTGTTGAAGGCGGTTTTGAACTTATGTCATAAACCACGCGATTTACGCCTTTCACTTTGTTGATGATTTCGTTTGAAACTTTCGAGAGGAAGTCGTAAGGCAGTTGCGCCCAGTCGGCCGTCATGGCGTCGGTTGAGGTTACCGCCCTCAGTACTACAGTGTTCTCGTAGGTTCTTTCGTCGCCCATCACGCCTACAGAGCGGATAGGCAGCAGGATAGCGCCGGCCTGCCAGACTTGGTCATACAGCCCCCACTCGCGCATCAGACTAATATAAATATCATCTGCTTCCTGTAGAACGCGTACCTTTTCGGGGCTAATCTCGCCGAGTATGCGAATGCCGAGACCCGGACCGGGAAACGGATGGCGGGCGATAAGTTCGGTAGGCATACCGAGTTCGCGCCCTACGCCTCGCACTTCGTCCTTAAACAACAGTCGCAGCGGCTCTACCAATTGAAGATTCATATTCTTAGGCAAGCCGCCGACATTATGGTGACTTTTTATCACTGTTCCCGTTATTGAAAGCGATTCGATGACGTCGGGATAGATAGTTCCCTGTCCTAACCACTTGATATTCATTAGTTTCTGCGCTTCTTGGTCGAAGATGTCAATAAAACCCTTGCCAATGATTTTGCGCTTCTGTTCAGGGTCGGTAATATTCGCCAGCTCGCTGTAAAATTTTTCATGAGCCTTAACGCCTATAACGTTGAGATTCAGCTGTTCGTAAGCCTTCATCACCTTGTCGAACTCGTTCTTGCGCAGCAGTCCGTGGTCAACGAAGATACACGTCAGATTCTTACCTATCGCCTTGTTGAGCAGCACGGCCGTAACCGACGAATCGACGCCACCCGAAAGAGCAAGTATGACTTTGTCGTCGCCAAGTTTCGCCTTTAGTTCACGGACGGTCGATTCGATGAACGAAGCAGGCGTCCAATCCTTGCGACATCCGCAGATATTCAGGAAGTTATCGAGGATTTGCATACCGATCTCAGTGTGATATACTTCGGGATGAAACTGCACGCCCCACGTAGGCTCGCCGTTGATGTTGAAAGCCGCCGCAGCTACGTCGTTAGTACTTGCGATGATACGAAAATCGGCAGGTAACCGCGTTATCGTGTCGCCGTGCGACATCCAGACCTGCTTACCGGCTGCTATGCCTGTGAACAGCGGATTAGCGCTATCAAGCGTCTCCAAGTGCGCTCTGCCATATTCATGCGCGCCGGCCGAATTAACCTCGCCGGCCGACGAATAGGCCAAAAACTGCGCCCCATAGCATATACCGAGCAACGGATATTTTCCCCGAATAGCTGACAAATCTGTCTTGAACGCATCCGCATCGTTGACCGAGTAAGGGCTGCCCGAAAGTACCACCCCTTTGACGCTTGGGTCGTCAGCCGGAAAAGCGTTATAGGGAATTATCTCGCAATAAGTATTTAACTCTCTGATTCTGCGACCTATAAGTTGCGTCGTCTGCGAACCGAAATCAA
>JAITNE010000103.1 GCA_031290635.1 Tannerella sp.
CGCAATGACGGCGTGCCGGATAAGCTCTTGCGAAGATAACCCTTTGAGAGGTTATTCACTATTCGTTATTCACTCCTTAATACGCCCTTGCGAAGATAACCCTTTGAGCCGATGGTTTGCCTGTAACCATGCAGTGGCCGGGCGTAGTGTCGCCATTCAGGGGGATGCAGCGGATGGTTGCTTTAGTTTCATTTTTGATTAGCTCTTCGGTTTCGGCTGTACCGTCCCAGTGAGCCAGCAGGAAGCCGCCTTTCTCTATCTCTACCTTAAACTCGTCATAGGATTCTACCGGTCGAGTTACCGATTCGCGGTAATCGTAGGCTTTGCGATAGATGTTTTGTTGAATATCGTCGAGCAAATCACGCACATAAACGTCGATGTTCTCAAGCGAAACAGTCTCTTTAGTCAGCGTATCTCGACGCGCTACCTCGACCGTGCCGCCCTCAAGGTCGCGAGAACCTATAGCCAGACGCACCGGCACGCCTTTCAGTTCATACTCGGCAAACTTCCAGCCCGGCTTCTTGTTGTCGGAATTATCATACTTGACGCTGATACCCATCGCCTTCAAGCTTGCAACAATCGTGGCTACCTTCTCGTTTATCACCTTCAATTGCTCGTCGTTCTTGTATATAGGCACGATAACGACCTGAAACGGAGCCAGCTTGGGAGGCAGCACAAGGCCGTTGTCATCGGAGTGCGTCATTATCAACGCGCCTATCAAGCGTGTAGAAACGCCCCAGGAGGTCGCCCAAACGTACTCTTCGGCATTTTCCTTGTTTATATACTTCACGTCGAAAGCCTTGGCGAAGTTCTGTCCGAGGAAGTGCGAAGTGCCTGCCTGCAAAGCCTTGCCGTCCTGCATCAGCGCTTCGATGCAATAGGTCTCCAATGCGCCCGCAAAACGCTCGTTAGCCGACTTTGTGCCCTTTATCACCGGAATAGACATGAACTTCTCGGCGAAATCGGCATAGATATTGAGAATAGTCGCAGTTTCGGCTTCAGCTTCTTCACGTGTGGCATGAGCGGTATGTCCTTCTTGCCAAAGAAACTCGGTAGTACGGAGGAAAAGCCGTGTCCGCATCTCCCAGCGCACTACGTTAGCCCACTGATTGCACAGAATCGGCAGGTCGCGATATGAATGAATCCAGCTCTTGTAAGTGTTCCAGATGATAGTCTCGGAGGTAGGGCGGACAATCAGTTCCTCTTCAAGTTTGGCCGCCGGATCAACGACCAAGCCTCCGCCGTTAGGGTCGTTCTTCAGCCTGTAGTGCGTTACGACGGCGCATTCCTTGGCAAAGCCTTCGACATGGTCGGCCTCGCGACTTAAAAACGACTTTGGGATAAACAACGGGAAATAGGCGTTCTGATGCCCTGTATCCTTGAACATGCGGTCGAGTTCGGCCTGCATCTTCTCCCAAATAGCATACCCGTACGGCTTGATAACCATACAACCGCGTACGGCAGAGTTTTCCGCCATGTCAGCCTTAATAACCAAATCCTGATACCATTGCGAATAATTCTCGCTTCTTGAAGTTAATTCTTTTAATTCTTTTGCCATAAATATATCTTTTAAACGGCCGCAAAGTTAGCAAGAAAAAAATAAATGCTTACTTTTGTACTCATTATTTCAATGTTATGGCAAAAGAAAAACTGAGTAACAACGTACTTATAAAGAATAAACGTGCATCGTTTGACTATGAGTTTATCGAGACTTTCACCGCCGGAATTGTGCTTACAGGAACGGAAATCAAGTCTATCCGTCTGGGCAAGGCAAGTCTGGTGGACACTTACTGCGTGGTTGAGCACAGCGAGGTGTGGGTCAAAAACATGTATGTAGCGGAGTATTTTTATGGCACTTATAATAATCACCCTGCTCGTCGCGACCGCAAACTGCTCTTGTGCAGGAAAGAGATTCGCTCAATGGCTTCGGCGGCTAAAAACAGCGGCTTTACTATCGTGCCGACCAAGCTTTTTATCAACGAAAAAGGCTTGGCTAAAGTTGTCGTCGCCATCGCGAAAGGCAAGAAAGAATACGACAAGCGACAGTCCTTGAGGGAACGCGACGATGCGAGAGAAATTAACAGGGCGTTCAGGAAATAATGTAGAGACGTGGCGTGCCGCGTCTGTATCGAAAGTAGGGGCTGGGCTTGCCCCTGCCCAAAAACAATGTAGAGACGTGGCGTGCCACGTCTGTATCTAAAATTAATAAGTTTAAGATGAAGAAAGATAATTTACAAAGGCTTACATCGCTTTTGAAAGAAAGGATTTTAATACTCGACGGCGCTATGGGAACGATGATTCAGCGTCACAGGCTTACGGAGGAAGATTATTGCGGGGAACGCTTTGCCGGCGCAGGCTTTCAACTGAAAGGCAATAACGATATTCTGAATATCACTCAACCGGAAATCATTAAGGATATATGCAGACAATATTTAGAGGCAAACGTGGATATTATCACCACAAACACTCTGAACGCTAACGCCATATCCATGGAAGAATACGGCATGAAAGCTTATGTCCGCGAGATGAATATAGCGGCAGGGCGGCTTTCGCGCGAGGTGGCTGACGCTTTCATGCGGGAACATCCCGAAAGACAAGTATTCATCGCCGGTTCGGTCGGACCTACTAACAAGACTGCTTCCATGAGTCCCGACGTCAACGACCCTGCTTTTCGCGCCGTAACTTATCAGAATCTCTACGACGCCTATTATGAGCAGATTGATGCGCTGATAGAAGGCGGAACGGACATTGTTTTGATTGAAACATCATTGGATACATTGAACGTCAAAGCAGCTTTGGATGCAGCTGCTCAGGTTGAGGAAGACAGAGCTGAAGACGTGCCGCTGATGTTGTCGTTGACGCTTGCGGGCAAGGGAGGGCGCACGTTTTCGGGTCAGACCTTGGCGGCATTTCTGGCTTCGGTACAACATGCGCCCTTGTTGAGCATCGGTTTGAACTGTTCGTTCGGAGCTGCCGATATGAAGCCTTACCTCAAGGAACTTGCCGACATTGCGCCTTATTATATCAGCGCCTATCCTAATGCCGGTCTGCCAAATCAGTTAGGTCAGTATGACGAGACGCCCGAAACGATGGCGGCACAGATAAAAACTTTCGTAGATGAGGGTTTAGTCAATATCATCGGTGGATGTTGCGGTACTACGCCCGAACATATCGCTAAATATGCAGGATTAATCACACATCAACCCAATAATACGGTCGCCTCGCATCGCCCTGTTCCCAAGCCTGCCATCCTTCAGCTCTCCGGCCACGAGCTTCTCGAAATCAAACCCGAAAACAATTTCATCAATATCGGCGAACGTTGCAATGTAGCCGGTTCGCGCAAGTTCCTGCGTCTTATCAAGGAAAAGAATTATGAAGAAGCTCTGACTATCGCTCGAAAGCAAGTCGAGGACGGCGCTCAAGTCATCGACATTAATATGGATGACGGTTTGCTTGACGCTTCGCACGAGATACGCACTTTCCTCAATCTTATCGCCGCCGAGCCTGACATAGCGCGAGTTCCGGTGATGCTTGATTCGTCCAAGTGGGATGTGCTCGAAGAAGGTTTGAGATGCGTTCAAGGCAAGAGCATAGTCAACTCAATCAGTCTGAAAGAAGGCGAAGCCACCTTTCTGCATCATGCCCGTCGCATACGTCGTTTGGGCGCTGCGGCGGTTGTGATGGCTTTCGACGAGCAGGGTCAGGCGGACACTTTCGAGCGCAAGACGGCGGTATGTGAACGCGCTTACCGTCTGCTGACCGAGCAGGCCGACTTCCCTCCGCAGGATATTATTTTCGACCCTAACGTACTTGCTATTGCTACGGGTATGCCCGAGCACAATGGCTACGGACTTGATTTCATCCGCGCCGTCGGATGGATAAAGCAACATCTGCCTCACGCCAAAGTAAGCGGCGGAGTGAGCAATCTGTCGTTCTCGTTTCGCGGCAACGACCATGTCCGTGAAGCCATGCACGCCGTGTTTCTGTATCATGCCATTCGCGAGGGCATGGATATGGGCATTCTGAATCCGGCGTCGTTGGGTATTTATGATGAGATAGAGGTGGAGTTTCGCAACTTGCTCGAAGATGTGATACTTGCGCGGCGTCCCGATGCTGCCGATGAACTTATTACTTATGCCGAGAAG
>JAITNE010000124.1 GCA_031290635.1 Tannerella sp.
GCTGATAATAAAAACTTTTTCATATATTATGGAATAACATTAATTATCAATTGCAGGGGGCAAAAGTACATGAAAATATTGAGATTCGCAATTGCATGGAGTGAAAAAAATTCCTGTTACAAAGGAAAGATGTATCTTTGCACCGCAAAAATCAAAAATCTTATGATATTGGACATTATTCTTATTGTTGTTGGGGCTGTAGCTCTGCTGTTAGGGGTTGTGGGGAGCGTGCTGCCGGTGCTGCCGGGGACGCCGCTGGCTTACACAGGACTGCTATTGCTGCATTTTACCGAGCGCGTGCAGTTTACTGCTACTCAATTAGTCGTCTGGCTCGTGCTTGTTATATTGACTATGCTGGCTGACTATCTGCTTCCGATTATGGGTGTGCGTCGGTGGAACGGTAGCCGGTGGGGTAATATCGGATGTGTAGTAGGCACAATCTTTGGGGTCTTCTTGTTTCCGCCTTGGGGTATAATCATCGGCCCATTTATTGGCGCCGTACTTGGTGAGTTGATTATCGCACGTAAGGATACATCCTCAGCCCTGAAAGCTGGATTTGGCGCTTTTATAGGATTTCTCTTCGGGACAATCTTTAAACTGTCTGTTTGCGGTTGGTTTGTATTCTGCTTTATCCGGGCGCTGATATAACAAAACTTATATCTTGCCACTGATATAACAAATCCTTATCTTTTCCTTTGGAAGAAATCTTGCATTTTGGCTATACATTCGGATTCGAGGAGGGCGCTACGTACTTCCGTCTTGCGATGAAGGGCGTCGGGGGCGTAGCGGGTGAAGCCGCGTTTCTCGTCGGATGCGCCGAATATTAAGGACTTCAACTGCGCCCATCCTATCGCGCCGGCACACATAATGCAAGGCTCGACGGTAACGTAAAGTCGGCAGTCGGTAAGGTATTTTGCGCCCAGAAAACCGGCGGCTGCGGTGATGGCCAGCATCTCGGCATGAGCTGTAGGGTCGTTCAGTAGTTCGGTCTGGTTATGAGCACGCGCTATGATACGTTCGTCACAGACAATCACAGCGCCTATCGGCACTTCGTCTTCGTCGGCAGCTATTTGTGCCTCTGCAAGCGCCTGTCGCATGTAATATTCATCACTCATAATAAGTTATCATCGAAACTTGATTCACTCATAAATAAATCATCTGAAATACTCGTCAAAACTTGATTCGGACTTTTGGCGGTCGGCGGCGGCGTCGGGGTCGCGGCGACCGCTCTTGGCGCAGGGGTTTTTGAACTCTGAGGGTACGTCAAAAGTTTCTTTTTCGGAGTACTCTAAATTCTTGTCGGCGTAAACCTTTTTCATGAAGGTGGCGAAGATGGGTAGAGCTACGTTGGCGCCCTGTCCTTCCATTGTGTTGAAGTGGATAGAGCGTTCTTCGCCACCTACCCAGCAGCCGGTAACAAGGCTGGGTGTGAAGCCCATAAACCATCCGTCGGACTGGTTTTGCGTTGTGCCGGTTTTGCCTCCCATTGGAGCTTTGATGTTGTAGTTGTAGCGGATGCGGCTGGCAGTACCTCCGTCAACGACGCTCTGCAACATGCCTAACATCTTATAGGTAGCGTCTTCGGGCAGAACCTCGTTTACCTGCAACGAGAATGAGCCGACGGTGTTGCCGTAAGTATCTTCGATGCGCGTAACATAGAGCGGATCTATGCGTATGCCCTTGTTAGTAAAAACGGTATAGGCGCTGACCATTTCGGCGATGGATATGTCGGGCGTACCGAGACACATGGCGTTAGTAGCTTCAATCACTCCTGCAAGTCCGTAAGAGCGCAGCAGTCGTTCGAGGGCTTGAGGCGAAAGATGTTTCATCAGATAAGCTGTAACCCAGTTGGACGAGTTTTGCAGTCCCCATTGCAGGGAAACTAATTCGCCGATGCGTTTGCTTGTAGAGTTTTTGGGCTTCCACAGTTTGCCTTCGTCGTCGAGCAGTTGCTGTTGAACGTGCAGCATCTCGTCGCAGGGCGTGAATCCTTCAGTCATAGCGAGCGAGTAGAGGAAAGGTTTCATGGTAGAACCTATCTGTCGCCTTCCCGTCGTTACCATATCATACTTGAAGTAAGCAAAATCAATACTTCCAACGTATGCCTTGACATAGCCCGTACGCGAATCCATCGCCATAAAAGCCGAGCGCAGGAACGACTTGTAGTAGAGTATGGAATCGAGCGGCGTCATGATTGTATCAATCATTCCGTTCCAGCTGAAGACCGACATTTCGGACTTGACTGTTTTGAATACATGTTCTATTTCTTTCTCGTCGGCGTCTGCCGCTTTCATCTGTTTATAGCGTTCGGAGTTCTTTATAGCCCGGTTGAGTATCCGGTTTACCATCTGTTCCCTTTCGGCATTGGTAACGTCGGGCGGGAACGAGAACGGCGCATATTTATCACGCTTTTTCTCTCTTGAGAACGAGGGTTGTACGACCTTGCCGATATGGTTTTTCAGAGCGTTTTCGGCGTACGTTTGCATACGCGAATCGATTGTAGTATATATCTTCAGACCGTCGGTATAAATATTATACGGCTTGCCGTTGGCTTTGACGTTCTTGTTGCACCATCCATAGAGAGGATTTGTTTCCCAGGCGATGGAATCTTCAGTGAACTTTTGCCGGTTCGAGTCGCTGCGTTTAGGTTGACGCGCCATCATAATACTGCTTATATACTGACGCAGGTACGGAGCAAGTCCTTCCTTGTGATCGATGCGTTCGAAGTTGAGTTCGAGCGGCAGCAGGCACAGCGAATCACAGACGGCACGGTCGAGATAACCGTACTTGTGCATCTGATTAAGCACCGTATTGCGTCGCAACATCGACCGTTCTTCGTAGCGAGTCGGATTGTAATAGGTCGGATTCTTGCACATCCCGATCAAGGTAGCGGCCTGTTCGATCTTCAGATTTTTGGGCGTAGTTTTGAAGTATGTCAATGCGGCCGACTGTATTCCGGTGGCGGCATAGAGGAAATCAAACTTGTTTAGATACATGTTGATGATTTCTTCCTTAGTATAATATTTCTCAAGCCTGACGGCTATGACCCATTCGATAGGCTTCTGAAATATGCGCTCGGCTACGCTTCCGGCTTCGGGCGAGAAGAGCTGCTTGGCTAACTGCTGGGTGATGGTGCTGCCTCCGCCGGCGCTTTTCTGATTGAGGAAGATACGCTTTACAACAGCTCTCAACAGGCCGCGCAGATCGATGCCGCTGTGCCGCTGGAAACGGTTGTCTTCGGTAGCAATAAGCGCGTGGACAAGGCTTGGCGAGAGGTTCTCATACTTTGACAGGATACGGTTGTTCTTCTCGTAAGAGAAACTTCCGAGCATTACTCCATCGTCCGACATTACCTGCGAGGCATAGCGGTCGATAGGATTTTCGAGCTTCTCAATCGCAGGCATGTAGCCGATATGTCCCGTAGCGATAGCTACAAAGATAAGGGTTGATACAACTAACGTAAACAGAAAAGCGCCCCAGACAGCAAGATTTATTTTCCTGCGTATCCCGGGCGTTATCCGTACAAAGGTATTATCAGTCTGCTTCATACTTGGTAATCTCTGTTTTTTCCGCGTCGTCGTCATCATCCAATTCTATCTTCTTTTTCTTGACGAACAATGCGCTTAATTCGTAAAGTCCGTAGAGCGGGAAGAAGACGCAGGCAAGTGTGAACGGGTCGCTGCTGGGGGTAATCAGGGCGGCGGCGATTAAGAGGATGACGATGGCATGACGACGGAAGCGGTTGAAGAATGAGCGCGTTATCAGTCCGAACTGCGACAGCAGCCACGACAGCAGCGGCAACTCAAAGACTATCCCCATGATGAACAGCATCATGAAAAACGTATCCATATAGGATTCTATCGACACCTGTTCGCGTATTATCTCGCCTAACTGATAGGTCGCGAGGAATCGCAGGGTCATGGGGAAGACCATAAAGTATCCGACCGCGCATCCGACGAAAAACATTATCGTGCCGAAGAAGAATACCCAGCGGACGTTTCGCTTCTCGTGAGTGTAGAGAGCCGGGCTGACGAATCGCCATACTTCGTACATCAGATAGGGGAACGTCAACAGGATAGCGAGCCAGAACGAGGTTGACATGTGGATAAAGAACTGTGTCGCCAGCTTGATGTTGACAATATCCACCTTAAAGCTCTCGTCGCAGAAGTCGGGCAAAAAGGCTACCGATGATGTTACCTTGCACATCAGTTTATACAGCACGAAATCAGACTTGCAGGGCGCAAGTATGACCGCGTCGAACTGATACTTCAAAAAGACAAAACTGCCTACCGTGAATACTACGAGTGCAATGACGCAGCGAAAGAGCGTCCACCGCAACGTTTCCAGATGGTCCCAAAAGGACATTTCCTCCTGATGTTCCGACATGCTTCAATCCTCCTCTTATTCGGTTGTTCTGGGCTTGGAAGAATCGTCGATCTTAATATCGTCTTCGATACCTTTGACGCCTTCCTTGAAGTTCTTGATACCTTTGCCGATACCCTTCATCAATTCGGGAATCTTGCGACCGCCAAACAGCAGCAACACAACCAGCGCAATAATAATAATCTCGGGCATACCCAAGCTCTGTAAAAATAATAATTGGTTCATAAGTTTTACTTTTTTATTGGTTATTAAAGCGACAAAGGTACTACTTTATTTTGATACCGCCCTATGAATTATGAATAATTAACTTCGGAGACGGGGGGAATTAATTGAGAATGGAGAATGGAGAATTGAGAATTATGAGTTTGGAATGGAGAATATAGAACGTAGAAAGCGGACACAAGAGCTAATGACGCACATTCCGTTCCCCGTCGCCGGCAGCACGCAGATGACGCAGATTTTAAGGATTTACGCAGATAATGCCGGCACACATACTCAATATGTCGTCATCCCATCCCACAGGGTCACGAAGTTAAATCATAATTGCAAGATTGCCTTATTTCTTTGAAGGATGGAGCGGGAGATTGGAAACAATGGTTCTACATAGCTCAAACAGCTATTTCCGATTAGAAACGTCGTTTCTAATTAGACATAAAAGCCGTTTCCGATTAGAAACGTTGTTTCTACTTGTATTCAGCAGATGTTTCTAATTAGAAACATCGTTTCTACATAGCTCAAACAGCTATTTCCGATTAGAAACGTCGTTTCCAATCAGACATGAAAACCTTCTCCTGTCAGGAACTTCATCGCGAACTGTCCCCGATAGCAGATTCATATCAACAGAAGAAAAAATGTGTTGCTTCTTTATTTCCCGTATGGGATTCACAAAAAAATATTTCGGTGATAGATTGCTTCGTGCCTCTGTGGGACGAACACGTGCGACACGCGTCGCACATCTCCCTGAGATGCGAAGCAATATGTTAATCCTGCTAATCCTGTAATTATGTGAAAAGCCGTATTGACATGACGAACTCTACTATCCCCTCTATTCCGAGTACGGATGAGTTGAGGCAGAAGTGGTAGCTGGAGGCCATGCCCCAGGTTTTGTTGGTGTAGTAGTTGTAGTAGGCGGCGCGTTTCTTGTCGATGCTTTCCATGAGGGTACGGGCTTTGTCGGGGGAGATGTTGTGGCAGGAGGAGATACGGCGGAGGCGGTCGGTCTCGTCGGCACAGATAAAGATGTTAAGGCAGTCGGTGCGGTCGCGCAGGATGTAGTCGGCGCAACGACCGATAAAGACACATGGTTGACGCTCGGCGAGCTTGCGGATAACGTCGCTTTGTAGCTGAAAAAGCATCTCGTTCGAGAGACCGCAACTGAGCGACGACAGTCCGCAACTGAGCGACGACAGACCCCCGCGGTTGAGCGTAGCGCTGTCGCCAAACAGCGGGAAGCGCGTCCCCAGCATCCCCGCAGGGAGACCTCGACCGGTAAGCTCGTCGGCCTGCTCGAACAGACCTTGGTTGAGGCCGCTTTCTTTCGCCGTAATCTCCAGCAGTTCCTTGTCGTAGCAGGATACGCCGAGCGCTGTAGCAAGTCGTTGACCGGTCTCGCGTCCGCCGCTGCCTAATTGTCTTCCAACAGTAATTATCATAGTATTTCGGATTTGAATTTACGTATTTGTTGCATTATCATGACGGTCGATACTATGCAGGCGGCGATGTCGGACGCCGGCAGACTTATCCATACTCCCGTTACATCGAAGAATTGCGGCAGTATCAGCAGACACGGTATAAGAACTATGACCTGCCTTATCAACGAAAGAAATATCGCCTTGCCGGCCAGACCGATGCTCTGGAAGAATGTCGCTATCACTATCTGCGCGCCTATCAGCGGATAGAACATCACCGTAATCCTCATGCCGTAAACCGAAAGAGAAATCAGTTCTTCGTCGCTCGTAAAAGCGCGTACAACGAGGTCGGGGATAAGTTCGCCGACCAGGAACGCCGTTGTAGTTATTATAGTGCCGAAGATAATCGTCAGCCGCAGCACCTCCTGCACTCTGACGTACAGCCGTGCGCCGTAGTTGTATCCTGCGATGGGCTGCATCCCCTGATTCAAGCCCATCACTATCATCACAAACATAAACGACACGCGATTGATAATCCCGTACGCGCCGATAGCAAGGTCGCCGCTATAGCGTTTGAGGGCGTTATTTATAAGTATAATGATGACGCACGACGCTGCATTCATCAGGAACGGCGCCATGCCTATCGAAAGCATGTCGCGTACTATGCGCATGTTCCACTTGAAGATGCTGCGACGGAAGTGCAGCAGCTCGGCCTTGTTGTTAAACAGTTTCAGCTGCCAGCACAGCGCCATTATCTGCGACAGTACGGTCGCTACGGCAGCCCCCTGTATGCCCCATTTGAATCCGAAAATAAATATCGGGTCGAGGACAGTATTAAGGATGACGGTCGTAATCGTCAGCATCATGGCTTTCTGCGGATGACCTGACGCTCTAAGTACGTTGTTAAGACCGAAATAGAGGTGAGTAACGACGTTGCCGAGCAGGATGATGTACATGTATTCACGGGCGTAAGTGATGGTGTTGTCGCTTGCTCCGAAGAAGTAGAGGACAGGGTCGAGGAAGATGATGGCGACGACGGTGAAGGCGATGCTTATAATCACGTTCAGGATGACTACGTTGCCGAGCACGTTCTGCGCCGAGAGATAGTCTTTCTGACCGAGCCTTACCGATACCAGAGTGCTTGCGCCGACGCCAACCATAGCGCCCAACGCCGCCGAAAGATTCATAAAGGGGAATGTGATGGCGAAGCCGGTGATGGCAAGTGCGCCTACGCCGTGTCCGATAAAGATGCTGTCAACCATATTATATAGCGATGACGCAATCATGGCGATGATAGCCGGAAAAGCGTACTGCCGCAGAAGACTGCTGACGCGCACCGTTCCAAGTTCGGTAGGGATATTCTGTTGAGACATTATTTATTCAATGCTTCCAACTGTTTCTGCGCGGCTTCTTTCAGTTTGGTTTCCTGGTCTGTAGCGTTACGAACGGTCAGTTCATAGTAGCGTCGCGCTTTGTCCTTCTCGCCCTTCACGGCATATATATAGGCAAGATTATATTGCAGGACGGAGTTGTTAGGCTTGACCTTGTCGGCTTGCAACAGTGTTTCGATGGACTTGTCGTACTGCTTGCGCTCGTAGTAAACGGTGGATAGATTGAGCAGACATTCATGATTGTTGGGGAAATTCCTGTGCATCACATCAGAGATACGGACGATATTCTTAAACAGCGTCGTATCGTTCTCGGCAAACAGCGTCCCCTGAAAATCATGAACCGCACCGTCGAACACCACATCAGGATATTCTATCAACCTGAAACCCTCGCCTTTCCATTGACAGTCGATCTTCTTCGACATCTCAATCAGCTCGATAACCTTCCTTGTGAACGTCTCAAACTCTTTGATACGCGAGTGCATCACAATCTCCGCCAGACGCATGTCGAAGCGCGTCGGGAAACGCCGGACGCCTTCGCCGATGTACTCCAGAGCCTTACGGGCATACTGCATGTCGTACTTCGTAGAATCCTTTTCCTGACTCTTGACCGTATAAAAGTTGAAGTAAGCCACGTACAGCTCAGGGTCGGTAGTGCCGGCCTGACTCCATTCCTTCAGAATCTGCTCCGACTTGACCATATCTTTGGATCTGAACGCCTTGATGAACTTCTCGATATGAGTGAGTTCCTTGTTCGGCTGCTGCTGTTGTTGCGGCGTAGCTTGCCGCTGTTGATACTCTGGTTTCAGTTGCGCCGCTACCGGCATACACGCTATTAATACAATAAATAAACACAATTTCTTCATAGTCATTTTATATTTTGAAGCCGCAAAGGTACGAAAAAACTACGAATCCGAAGGAAAAAAAGAGGGCAGAAGTGAACAATACTTCTAACCCTCTCCCCAATTTAAAACATAATCCCGAGCTTATTAGCCCGGATGAATAGCCTCTGTGGGACATGCGTCCGCACAGGTGCCGCAATCGGTGCACATTTCGGGGTCTATCTTGTAGATATCGCCTTCCGAGATAGCGCCAACCGGACACTCATCAATACAAGTACCGCAAGCGATACAATCTTCACTAATTAAGTAAGCCATAATTTAATCAATCTTTAGTTAAACTTCGCCGCAAAAGTATCAATAATTTTTAATATAGAAGGTATGAAGGAGGATATTTTTTTCATCAAACAATAATTGACCCTTTGATGACGGGGGATATTTTTCTTTATCAAACAATAATTGCGCCCATGATGCGTTAGTATCTAAAACAGTTTTCGCTTGAAAAAAACAGCTTACATACTCGCATTAGCATTACTCTCGTTCGCGCTGTCGGCGCAGAAACGGACAGTTCAGAATCAGCCTTATGCCGATTTCAAGCTCTATCATTTCGGCTTCCACGTAGGTCTGCATACTCAGGACTTGATTCTGACTAATAATGGTCTGCCGACCGAAGATGGCACTACGCGGTGGTTTGCAGAGATACCTTCGTACTCACCCGGCTTCAGTGTAGGAGTGATTGGCGACCTGTTTCTTAATCCCTACATGAATTTAAGATTGACTCCCACAATACATTTCGGCGACAAGGTCGTGCATTTCATCTCTACCGGCTCACTACAGGATGAAAAGCGCATCAGCATCCGTTCCAATTATATAGACATGCCTCTTAGCGTAAAGATTCAGTCGATGAGGCTTAATAACTACCGTCCATACATCACGGGTGGAGTATATGGAGCCTTGGAATTAGGTCGCAAGACGGGCACGCTTCTCCTGTTTAATACCATGGATTACGGGCTTGAATTTGGAGTAGGATGCACGGTTTACATGCCCTTTTTCAGGTTAGCGCCTGAGATTAAGTTTAAGTTCGGAATGGCCGACCTGTTGGAGAAAAAGCGCGACGACCTCACGAATGACGCGGACAGAGTATTCACGAACGCCCTGTCGAAAGCTACCTCAAGGATGATTGTGTTTACGTTTAACTTTGAGTAGGGGCAGATGTCCGTCGTATCATGTCGCATGTGTCCGTCATTGCGAGTCCCTATAAAAAAATTAAACAATGGGAAATGACGGCTTAAAAACTGTTTCAAGGCATTTCGCTACTCTGCTGATTTTTAGCGGATTTTGCAAAATCCGTTATTGGTAGACCCTACCCCGCTGCGCGGGTAAAAAAGCCAAAAGACGT
>JAITNE010000125.1 GCA_031290635.1 Tannerella sp.
TCATTATGCCCGAAAAAATTGTTTCATCCGGCAGCGAAGTCAAATGAAAATGTTAGATTTAGGCGGTCAGTATCTGCGCCTCAAAGATGAGATAGACACAGCAGTAAAGGAGGTATTCCTCTCCGCAGAATTTATTAACGGTACAGCGGTTAAGACTTTATGCCACAGGCTTTCCGAATATTTGGATACACCTCACGTTATCCCATGCGGCAACTGTACTGACGCCTTACGTATTGCCCTCCAAGCGCTCGGAATTGGTCTCAATGACGATGTAATAGCGCCTGCATTCACTTATATAGCGCCTGTCGAAGCCATTGCCTCAGTCGGCGCTTCGCCTATTTTAATTGATGTTGATGCGGCTACTTTTACAATTAATCCGGCTTTGATAGAGCAGGCTATCACTGTCCGCACTAAAGCTATCATAGTCGTGCATCTCTTCGGCCATGCCTGCGATATGGAGACGATACAGAAGATTGCCGATAAATACAAGCTGTTCGTTATTGAAGATAATGCCCAGTCCTTAGGTTCGTCATATATATATAGCGACGGCCACGAGCGCAAACTCGGAACTATCGGCCTTATCGGTACAACTTCATTCTTTCCCACTAAACCGCTTGGATGCTATGGCGACGGTGGTGCGCTTTTCACCTCCGACCCCAATCTCGCCGAAAATATTAGCCTCCTCGCCAATCACGGTCAAACAGAGAAATATCACCACAAGATAGCAGGCTTCAATTCTCGTCTCGACACTGTGCAGGCCGCAATTCTTAACGTCAAACTAAATCACATTGACGCCTTCACTCAACGCCGTAAGGAACTTGCCAACCGGTATCA
Organism: Tannerella sp.; assembly: GCA_031290635.1. GTDB lineage: Bacteria > Bacteroidota > Bacteroidia > Bacteroidales > Tannerellaceae > Tannerella. Next base: position 835 of record JAITNE010000125.1, read on the forward strand.
AGGCACGCTGAAAAACTGCTCCGAAATCATCCTCCCCGAAACAAGTCCATATTCCACCCACGTTTTTCATCAATACACCATTCAGGTGAAAAACGGACGACGCGACGCCCTCAAAGCCTACCTTGCCCAACAAGGCATACCCACAATGATTTATTACCCTCTGCCTGTACACGAACAGGAAGCCTATCGGCGGTTGGCACGCAGATCCGGAGATTTGTCGGAAGCCGTCCGCCTTTGTGCCGAAGTATTGTCTTTGCCCATAGATACGGAGATGTCGGATACCGACCAAACATTCATCATCGAATCAATCTGCAATTTCTTTATTGAACAGTAAGATTTTTTCCGACTATTTCTTCACTATCTTGACTGCATCGGCTATGACTGAACGTTGCTTGCATTCGTTGGTCAATATTACGCCGACGGTGTCCTGATTGAAATAATATGTGCCGAGCAGTGTCCAACCGTCGTTAGCGCTGCGGAAGTTGATATAGGTGTTCTCGACGTCGTTATCGTATTTGACTTTGAACTTGTATTCAATGTCTTCACCGCGATTACCTGGCCCGCCGCCACCTCGTCCGCCACCGCCGCCGCGACGACCGTCATCGCCTTTCGTCAGATAGTAGTACAGTTCATACTGTCCGGCTGAGGGCACAGGTATCTTCCAAGTTGCCGTCTGACTGCCGCTACCGCTCTTGACTACATAAGCCGAGCGCACGTGCAGACCATAATAACGGTCGTTGGTTGTGAGCGTCCATTGCAGGGGTGGTCGCCACGGCGAGACGCCTGCATAGCGGAACGAATTGTCTGCGACCCCTTCGAGCCATTGCGGCAACAATCCTACTACATCCGGCTTCGACAACTCGAAGAGCGTCGAATCTTCGTTATCGACAATGACTTCGCCGGGCGCTGTGCTTGCTACTTCGTTAACCACAAAATCACCATCAATATCTATAGTCTTGTTGCGCTCGCGCAAAATATTGCTCACCTGCAGGTTGACAATACCCGGTAGATTAGCCGAAATCAGTGTGTTGATGGTGATATTACGCGGCGCTTCGTCCCAGATGGAAACTAATTCCTTAGTCTCGTGGGCGTTGATAGACACCTTGCGTTTGGCGTAGGGGTCGTAAACGACGTTGCGCCCTCCCATAGTTATCTCTACGTTAATGATGCCGTCGTTGTCGGAATCATTTGTTATTAGTAATTTGACCACATAAACCTCCATGTCGCGATTAGTTATTCGCGTTACTACGGGCGTGCGCAGTATATAAACCGGCAGTTTGGTGGGCAAACTCCACTGTTGTAGAGGGCTTAGCAGGTCTTCGCCGGCAATAGCTCCCATAGTGTCGAGCAGGCTCTCGAAGCGCAAGTTGCTGAATATATTTTCTTTCAGATAGGCGCGCAGCGAATCGCGAAACTCCTGATAGCCTACATTGCGCTCCGCAATCGCAAAGAGCGCTTTAGCTTTGAGTGAGATGACGTTATCTAAAATATCGCGCTGTTCGACGTCCGAAAGTAAGGCTTTGAAGGGATACTTTTCCATCAGCAGATTAGCTTTCTCATCGTTGCTGATACCGTTAGTCTGACGCATCCAGTTGTTGTTGTCGGTTTTATCCTGCAAATATAATTCTATAAGGCGGTTTGCTATAGTCCAGTCGGACGAGAAAATATTATAGCGGAAATTGTAAAGTTGAGGGAATATAAAATAGGGGTTTGCTTGCGTAGAAACGTTGGCTTCACCACGTTCCACCTGAAAGTTGAAATTGCTTTCGGTGCGCCTGAATGTCCATGCAAAATTATTGAAAGTACGTATTGCGGCCTCTACGTCGCTCACTTCCTGACCGTTCCACGAACCCCATTGCTTCTCGTTCTTTGCGCGACGCACTACGTCGGCGTCGTCGAAAATACAGCCTTTTTCGGGATAGAGCGCCATCTCGGGCTGCATCTTTTCCTGAGCTTGCGACCAGGCGTGAGTATAGCTGAAAAACTGCACCGGAACTTCGACTATTGAGAAGCGGCGGAATGAATAATTCAGCGAGTAGGCGCTTTCGATAGAGCGGCGTTGTTCGCGTATCTGCGCCGGAATGGTATCGATGATTGAATCGAAAGTCGCCGTGAAATAATCGTGCCCTTTGATATACCAAATACTGTATAGAGTGCTGTCCACCTCAATGCTTTTCTGCTCATAGTCGCCAATTATCAGCGAAATCGACGGAGTAGGAAAATCGGTTTTATAGGCGAAGAGATTTGAATTTCTCACACTCGTCGAATCCTCCGTATTCTCCAAAGCGCCTTGCGGAGTACCTTGCGACAAGGCTTTCAGACCGGGCAGGGTCTTGACCGTCAAACTAAAATTGCTGAAATACGACTGCTGCCAATCGGGATTTTCATTGCTGTAAGAAGTGCCGGGAGACGGATACCAGTATGTTTCGGGCGTAAACAGCACATAATTGCCTGTTTGAAAGCAATACTTCTTATCAATTTGAAACATCATGTTGCTGTACCCACTCTGCATGATTTTGGCGGGTATGTCCAAGTAGCAGAAGCCGCCATCAATGCGACCTGAGTATGAGATAGCGACCTCTAAGGAATCGCCCTCATCAACCTGACGTCCGAAATCTACAAGCAGTATCTGTTTGTCGCGCTCGAAAGCCAGCGTCCGGCCGGCTGTCTTCACTTCCTTCACTTCCAATGCCGGGTTCAGGCAGAAAACAAATTTCTGCGCCCGTTCGCCCGCTACACCTCGCATGATAACATCAGCCACAATACTCTCCGGCAGTTGTTCGACAGAAATATCGTAGTCGCTGACCGTCATCTTCGGCAGTTCAACATATTTGTTATTGACCGCCGTGTATTCCGTGCGAGCATTTACTTCGCTAATGATAACCCTCACGTGATTAAAAACTGCTATACTGCCTGCTATAATAAAGACGATAGCTACTACAAGCCAACGAAATGAGCTTGCTTTAGTATTCGGCAATCGGCGAAAAAGATAGATAGAGACGCAAAGAAAGCCCAGACCGAGCAACAGATATATCAGTCTATGATTGATAATAAGCGAGAGGCTGGTAAAACCTACTATCGACGATTTCATCAAGGGCAGGACATACGTCATGTAATCAAAGACGTAGTAAAATTTATCACCAATATAAAAGAGCGTCAAAGCAATATAACCCAAGAGAATCACAAAGGTGATAGCCTGATTTTTAAGTATCAACATCAAGCCTACAGACAGGCCGAAGATGAAAATCAGAGTTGGTACGCAGATGATGAAAAAGTAGATGATATATGACAACCAGTCGAACTGTACGCCCGAAGCAAGGTTGATTACTGCGACTATGGCCATGATTGTCAGATCGAGACGGATAAAGACGCGCATGTTGCCCCATATCTTGCCTGCAACGTACTCGGCGTTGCTTAGCGGGTGAACATAAAACACCTCCGAAGTGTCCAGCTTTTTATCTGCCTTGAGAAACTCGGAGGAGAGGAAAACTGCTACCACAGCCTGAGCGGTATTGAGCAGCAGGATGGTGCTGTAAGGGATATTCGAGGCAATCGCTTTCGCTATCCAATTGATATTGCTGTCGGAAATAAGGACGACAAATTGGAAAAGTCCTAAAAAGAGTATGGCCAGAATCGAAAAGATCCTGTAAAACCAGCTTCTCATCAGCAGTTTGCTTTCGTATTTGGCTACCGAACGTATATTGTCAAAATTTGTCATCTTCATTTAATCATTAGTCCAACGGTTCAACTTCTTTTCCATATAATAGACGTAGGCGTGTTCGAGATTAGGCTGATACGGCTCTGCGTCATATCCCTTTATCTCGTCGGCTACTACCTGCACTTCCCAACCCTTGCCCGAAGGGATGGTCGAGATAACAGGATACTTGGCGTCGATGCGTGGCAACTCGTCGCCGCTGACTCTCATGCGCCACACCTTGCCTTCGGCTTCCTTGAGCATGTCCTGAGGCGCGCCGTAGAAAGCCACCTCGCCTTTGTTCATCAATGCCATGCAGTTGCAAGTGCTTGATATATCGCCGACGATATGTGTCGAAAGCACTATCGTAACGTTTCGTTCGCTGATTTCCGACAGGAGGTTGCGGAAGCGGATGCGTTCTTCGGGGTCGAGGCCGGTTGTAGGCTCATCCACAATTATCAGTTTGGGGTTATGAATCAGAGCCTGCGCTATGCCGAGACGCCTTTTCATACCTCCCGACAGCTTGCTTGCGTAGCGTTCGCGAACATCAAACAGTCCGACGCTTTCGAGCATCGTATCAACCGACTGCTTGCGTTGTTTAGTACTGTTCATACCGGAGAGCCTTGCGGCGTAATCCAGAAACTCCCACGTCTTATATTTAGCGAAGAAACGAAAATCCTGCGGCAGGTAGCCCAGAATCCGGCGCACCTCCTTGCGTTGGCGCAAAAGGTCGTATCCAAAGACATTCACTTCGCCGTCAGTAGGCTCCATCAGAGCTACAAGGATGCGCATAAGCGTTGATTTACCGGCGCCGTTAGGGCCGAGCAAGCCAAACATACCTGTAGGTATCTCCAGATTGATATCCTTAAGTGCGTGATTGCCGTTAGGATAGTGTTTGTTAAGCGATCGAATCGATATACTCATAATTTACAGCATTGTTTCCATCTTAGACTGCCGTTTAACTGAAAAGTTACGTCGAGGAAGAAAATTTTTCCGAAAAATGATTACCTTTGCACAGTTTTAATAGATAAATAATAGAATATGGGATTCTTCAGGACACGTAAAACGTACTATATGTACAATCCGAAAACGCTTGAATACGAAAGGGTTTATCCTTCGGCCAAGCAGCGTTTTCTCATCATACTAAGGAACTTTAGCTACGGTATATTGACAGGCATAGCGTCGATTTTCGCCTTTATGTATTTCTTTGATTCGCCGATGGAGGCGCTGTTGAGGAAGGAAAACAAACTTCTTGTAACGCAGTATGAAATGCTGCAAATGCAGATTGAAGAGGCGAATGATATCCTCGACGACCTGCAACAGAGGGACGAAAATCTCTATCGCGCAATCTTCCGCGCAGATTCGATACCGGCTTCTATCCGCAAGTCGGGCTTCGGAGGGTCGAACCGCTATGAGCATCTCGGCGGGATGTCGAACTCTGAGCTTGTCATCGAAACAACCAAGCGCATGGATATACTCAAAAAGCAACTCTACGTACAGTCAAATTCTTTGGAAGAGTTGATTGCTATCGGCAAGGATCTGGAAAACAAGTTCAATTGCATTCCCGCGATTCAGCCCATCTCTAACAAAGATCTGACGCGCGCCGCTTCGGGTTTCGGGACCCGGATAGATCCTTTCACACATCTTCCCCGATTTCATGCGGGAATGGATTTTGCGACTCACATAGGAACCGAAATATATGCTACAGGCAATGGCGTTGTGGTGTACGCCGCATGGAAGCAGGATTACGGCAACTGTGTCATAATCGATCACGGTTATGATTACAAGACATTATACGGACACATCGACAAATATAAAGTCAAGGCAGGTCAGAAAGTATCGCGAGGAGACATTATCGCCACCTCCGGCAATACAGGCAGATCGAAGGGTCCGCACGTACATTATGAGGTTATATACAAGGGTCGTCATGATAATCCTGCGAATTATTATTACAAGGACATGACGCCCGAAGAGTATGACAAGATGTTGCAAATCTCGAAAAATCACGGCAATGTAATGGATTAACCATGAACAACAAGATACAGTACTCTATAAAGGAAGTTGCGGCGAAACTTAATGAGAATGAATCGACTGTAAGGTTCTGGGAAGGGCCGTTTCCCGACTTCATCGCGCCTTATCGCAACGACACCGGACATCGTTTCTATACCGACGAAGATATTGACAAGCTCAAGATGGTGCGTTATCTGCTGCGCGACGTCGGTTTGAAGATAGAAGGAGCGCAAAAGCGGCTTAAAGATAATCCCGACAGCGCCATGTCTCATTCTAAAGCTATCGATAAATTAAAACATGTCAAATCGGAGCTGAAAGCCTTGCAGGCGGCTCTCAACACAGTAATGCCCACCTCATAGCTTGTTCCGTGCCTGTTTAATAAAATTATCTGCGTACATCCGTTAAATCTGCGTACTCTGCGTACTCTATTAATATGTCTTCAAACCTGGGGTTGAGCTCTTCAAACCCGGGGTTGAGTTCTTCAAACCCGGAGTTGAGTTCTTCAAAAGCGCTTTTGCATTATCCGAAAGTATTTGCGGATAAAATGAAATACAGGATAATCGCTTGAGAGATGCAGCTAAACCTTTAATTTGATTCTTCATCGATAAAAACCCGTTGTTTTAAAATATTTGTATTGCTTGGATGTCTGTAAATGTAGAGACGCTAATTAATCAATATAATTATAGCAAGATGAAACATTTATTTTTAACAATGTTGCTCTGCGGGGCAAGTTTTTACTCCAAGGCACAGTCTGACGATGATGCGGCGGGGGAGTCAAACCAAAGATCGGCTTTACGCATGACGCTGGAACAGTGCATCGACTACGCGCTGGGTCATAATTATGAACGGGAAGCGACCGCGCTGAACCAGACGGCTTCGCACGACCTGTACAGACAGTCGGTGATGGAACGGAGGCCGGATTTGTCGGCTAATGTGAGCGAGAACGCCGGTTATTCCGGGGCTGCTTCTTCGACGGTGGACGGGTCTTTTGGTCTGACAAGCTCGCTGATTCTGTTTCAGGGCGGTCAGATAAGCGGTCAGATTCGAAAGAACAAGCTGGTGGATGAACAATCGCAACTGCTCACCCGACAGTACGACAACATGCTGGTGATTGAGATTTTGCACGCTTTCCTGGCTGTGGTGGGCGGCGAGGAGTTGTTGAACTGTCAGCAGTCTATTCTGGAGGCGAGCGCCGAGCAGGTCAAGGTGGGTAATGATCGTTACCGGCTGGGTGAAATTCTGGAGAGCGACTTTCTGTTGCTTGAATCGCAGTTTGCTACGGATAAAAACAACCTCGCACAGACGGCTAT
>JAITNE010000204.1 GCA_031290635.1 Tannerella sp.
ATTTGATTTTCAGATGCAAAGATACAAATAATATTTCACTCTGCCAAATCTTTTTGAAACTTTTTTCAGATCAACAGCAAATAAAATTTATGAGAGACATCTCTGACTTTTGAGACAGCCTCCTGCTTGTTTTGGATATGTTGGTCAGGGGCAAGCCTGTACATTACTTATCTACAGAAATCATTTTTGCGGACATGGACTATGTCGCCGAAGGTGGAGAGCTTCGACATGTTTGTTTTCAGGTAGTTGCCGGCTATGATATAGACCGGAGTGAAGTTTTTGACGTGCTCGGAGTGAAATGCTACTACGTCGTCAATCGTCATGCAACGTATCTTCTTTAATAGATAGATGTTGGGGTCGGTCTTGAATCCTATCTGACGGTAACGGGCTATCTTGGTCGATATGTCGCGAAACGAAGGATACTCGTTGTTTGTCTGGTTGACGATGCTCTGTACCGTCTGGTTGAGACGCTCTTCCTGAACAGGCAAATGTCGGGTCAGCGACTCAAGTACGGACATGGCGTCGATAGTCTTGTCGCATTGTGTCGAAAGGAAGGTTATCATGGCGGCGGGCTTGTCGCGGTGGCAGAAGGGCGGCATCTGTATCCCGCCGGACGTGTGGTAGGCTAAGGAGCGAAACTCCCGTATCTCCTGAAAGAGCAGCGACGACATGCCGCCGCCGAAATATTCCGAAAAAAGACGGGCTGAGATACGCTCGTCGGGGGTCAGAAGCGGACGACTTCCTTGATAGCCGTAAACAATGTTTTGAGATACCTCGCGCATGTCGTAGAAGAATATCAGCGGTCGGTCATAGATGATAGGCTCGCGATAAACCGGTATGTTCGATTCGACGGTGATGCTGTCGAGCGGCATTCGCTCGCGGATGCACCGGGCTACATAAGCCGATTCGAGTGTGCCGCAATAGTGGAAATTGCACTTCACGCGCTGTATGCGTTTGAAGATATCGAGCAGTTCGTGGCCGTTCATCTTTTTAAGTTGACGCAATGAAGGTTTTTGCAGATATTGCGATTGCATGCCGTAGCGGACATACTCGAAGAGGGCGTCGGCTACGTTCCGGTTTGATTTGAAGAAAGCCTTGTCGCCGATTTTGGCGTCGTCTATCAAGGTACGGAACTTGCGACGGTCGTCGGTTACGTTTGTGATGAAGTCATTAACCACATCCAAAGTTTCGTCGAAATACTTGTCGAAGCCGCTTACATTGACGTTGAAATAATTGTCGTCGGCGTCGAAGTGCATCACGCTGCCGAGCCGTTGCAGGCGGGTGCGATATTCGTTAAAGCTGTGCTTGTCCGTTCCGAGCAGCGAGAGGAAGCTCGCCAGAAGTTTGATGGCAGGCTCTTCTATCGAGCCGATGCAGTACGACGTCTTGAAGGTGAAAACCGCGTTGACGGGGTTTTTCTTCACGTAAAGCGTGGCAAGCGGCGTGAGCGGCAAGGTGCGCACGTCCTTGTTGAAGTCCAGAAAGCGAATATTGACCGACTGCACGGGCAGCTTCGCAAGTACTTCGGCATACTTGGAGGAGGAGTTTGAATGCTTGGGCACAATAGGCACAAAGTCGGGCTTGGGCAGATAATCCTTGGGGTTTTTGCCGGTCTTTTTCTTCAGGAAGATATAATTTTTGTGCAAGTATTTCCTGGCGATGCGGACGACGTCGTCTTTAGTCAGATCTTCGTTGCGTTGGAGTTCACGGATATAGTCAGGCCAGGTTTTGCCTTGCGTGAAGAGGCGTATCATGATGTGGCTGCGCGAATCGACGTCTTCGAGTTCGGTTATATTGCGGCGCAACTGTTCCTGCTTGAGGCTCTCGAACATCTCGTCTGAGAAGTCGCCGTTGCGCACACGGTTGATTTCTTTCCACACAAGCCGCTCGGCCTGCTTGTATGTCTGGATAATTAATTTAGGGAGGATGATGAATCCGAGCATGCCGGCCTCGTTGAGCGTCTCGCCGCCCACCATCGCGCTCATCAGACGTCGCTGCATCATAAGCATGTCGATATAACCCGTGCCGTTAGGGTTGTTGAGGATAGCGATAGCGATGTTGAGGGCAGCCTGGTCGGGATGATTGGCGGGTGCGCCCCTGAAACCCATCGCCATAATCTTCATCAACGGTACAGGTATCTTTATGGAATGCTTCTCGCGACCGTGAAAGGGTGGGATAGTAACGACATAGCGACGCGGAGGCTCTCCCGGCGGGATGCGTGAGAACGTGCGCGACAATATCGGCATCGTCCTTTCCGTATCGAAATCGCCGCTCAACACTAAGCACATGTTGCTTGCCACATAGTATTGCTCGAAGAAGCGACGCATCTCCGAAAGACGCGGGTTCTTGATGTTGTCCGCGCTTCCAATCACGGGATATGCGTAGGGATGAGGGTGAAAATACAGCTCGAAGGCCTTTTCCATAGCTTGATTAAACATCAAGTCGTCGTAGCGGTTTTTCTCTTCGTAAACGGTTTCAAGCTCCGACTGAAACATGCGGAAGACGGGACGCAGCAGCCGCTCGCTGTTGATTTCAGCCCAATGTTCGATATATTGAGGCGAGAAGATGTTGTGATACACCGTATAATCGTAGGACGTGCCGGCGTTAAGGTTAGTGCCGCCGTACTTGCTTATCAGTTTATCGAACTCGTTAGGGATGACGTAATCGGCTGCCAGCACGCTCAGAGCGTTTATTTCCTGCTGTATCTCCTTGCGTCGCGATTCGTTGCGGGTTTCGGCCAGAAGGTCATACTTCTCGGCTATGCGGTCGAGGAAGACCTTCTCGGCGGCGTAGTCAACCGTACCTATAGCCTCAGTGCCCTTAAACATGATGTGTTCAAAGTAATGAGCGATGCCGGTGTTGGGACTGTCCTTCGATCCGGCTTTGACGACCACCGCGCCAAAGACTTTGGGCAGGTTATGGTCTTCGTTCAGCCAGACGGTTAAACCGTTGTCGAGGACATATTCCTTAACTTCAGCGGATATAGGTAAAGTAGCGTTGTCAGGTCTCATCTTTGCGCAGTTCCCACAGAATCAATAATCGTGCAAAGGTAAATACTTTATGAATCTAAGACCAATTCGTCGAGCTATATTTATCAAAACCCCATGATTAATGTACAAAACTAAAATTGGAAATAGATAAACGGCACGATGTCGGAACTTTTCATCTGGACTACGACAAAGATTGCTATGCACAGCAATGCCGCCTTAGCCCAAAGCGGCATGGAGGTTACTTTCTGCTGAAAAGTAAGGTCGATGCTTCGCGGCATAAAGTGGAGGACATAACCCGTAATCATCAGAATAAAGATTGAGCGATAGCCGACGAAAAACTGTGTCAGTACTTGCGGCTCGAAGCGTGTAAAAATCTGCGTCAGCATCTCGCCGGCTTTCGTCATAGAATCGGCGCGGAAGAATATCCATGCAAAACAAACGAGATTGAAGGTGAAGAAGATGCTGATGACTCTCCTCCACATCGGCATGTCGGCGCCCGAAGCCTTGAAGCCGCAGTAGTTGATAAGCAGTTTGTGCGCCGCCAGCCCGACGCCGTGTACCGCTCCCCAGAGGATAAAACGTACGCCTGCTCCGTGCCACAAGCCGCCAATCAACATCGTTATAAGCAGGTTGATGTAAGTGCGGGAGCGTCCCCGACGATTGCCGCCGAGCGGTATGTAGAGATAGTCGCGAAGCCAGGTCGAGAGCGAGATATGCCAGCGTCGCCAGAACTCGGTGATGGTGGCCGACTGATATGGCGAATCGAAGTTGATGTTGAAGCGGAAACCGAGCAGCAGGGCTATGCCTATCGCCATGTCGGAATAGCCGGAGAAGTCGCAGTATATCTGCAAGGCATAGCCATAGACTCCCATAAGGTTTTCGAGTCCGGTATAGAGAGCCGGCGCATCGAAGATTCTGTCCACAAAATTGACGCTGATATAGTCCGAGATAACGCACTTCTTGAACAGGCCGCAGACGATGAGATATAGCGCTTCGCCCATCTGATTGAAGTTCAGAACGGGACGCTGATGTATCTGCGGCAGGAAATCCTTGGCTCTGACAATAGGTCCGGCTACTAATCCGGGGAAGAACGATACGTAGAACATGTAGCTTGTCCAATGGTGGACGGGACGCAGGTGCTTGCGATAGACGTCGATAATATAGCTCAGCGATTGAAAGGTGAAGAACGAGATACCTACCGGCAGGAAGATGTCGAGCGGCTTGTAGGTCAGTCCTTGCAGCGTCGGCTCATGAATCATTCCTCCCAGCAATCGCCAGAAACCTATCGCACTCTCATACATCAGGTTTGTGTACTTGAAATACGCCAGCATCCCCATATTGACGCACACACTCAGGACTACCCACAACTTGCGCCGCGTCTGCTCTTTAGTGGCATGTAGCGCCTGACCGATGAAGAAGTCGGAGGTAGCGGTGAAGAGCAGCAAAACAAACCACAGTCCGCTGGTCTTGTAATAGAAATAGAGCGAGAAGAGGATGACGTAGAGGATGCGTGCGCGGAAGCTGTCGCGGATAGCGTTGTAAACGACGTAGAATCCGAGGAAGATAAACAAAAAAAGCCCTGTGCTGAAAAGCATGGGCGACTCTGGTTGATAACTTAACACTTCTATCAGTTTATGGCCTGAAAGTTGCTCGAAATATGTTTGTAAGCTACTCCACACAGCTCACCTCCTCTCCGATACGGACATAGTTGAACTCGGCGCTGCCCAGCTCCTCTCCTGAATAGTTATCACGTTCATTAAGGCATGAACGCATCAGCGCCTTGAAGAGTAGCGCTCCCTGCTCGGTGTATCCGCTGCGCGAAAAATGCACGCGGTCGCTGCCAAGCATCCCCGATTCAAACCACTTGGCGCACGATTCCTGACCTCCTCCGACGGAGTATAAATCCAGACACGCCAGCCCTTCGTCTGCCGTAAGCGAACGTATTGAAGCTGCCACTCTGGGCATGTTTTCGTTGGGTCGATAGTAGCGTTTCTTGTTTTTGTAGTAACGGCGATATGATTCGATGGGGGTAGTGAGCAGCAGCGTTACGTCCGGCATCTCCTCACGCACAAGGTTCACAAAAGCCCTTATCTGCGCAGCAAATTCTTCTTCACTAAAATTCCTTCCAAAGGACTCGTTAGTGCCGAGCGACACTATCAGCAGCGATGGCTTGAGCAGTGATAGCTGCCTTATGTATTTGCGGTTGGTGAAGTCCGTATATCGCGCTCCGTTGACGCCTATAGAGTGATAAAGCACGCCCGGATTGCCGTTAGTCAGCATAAATCCGTAATACAGATTGGTAGCGTTTTGGGTCGCTACACTCTTGATTGCAAACGTGTCGATAAGGCTTTTTATCTCGAATGTATCTATCACAACCCGTTCATACGCCTGTTTGCCGAACGAAAGCCCTGCCATCGGCTCGTCTTTCAAGGGAAGCATCGGCGAGGCTAAACTGTCGCGATACATCAACACTTTGTTGAAGCTGTAACCCGCGCCGTTGTTGGGTGCAATAACAAGGTCGAAGCGCACCGTCTTGGCCTCCGTCTTGATGCCTATCCCGCCTATTCCCCACGGACATTTGGGCGACGACTGCACACAGCGTCCGGCTATCCACTGCTTGATGTTCGACTGAATATAGTAGTCGTTCGGCTCGTTCACTCTCGATAGTTTGAATGGCGCTACCCATCCTCTGCCGGCATTGCCGAAAGCGCCCTGCATAAGCCGCATAGTGCGTCCGCTCAGGAATCCGGCCTGTATATGCGAATCGCCCAGATGTACGATATTGACGACCGTGTCCTTACCCTCAAGCAGAGCGGTCAGTTCCTGCGCTACGACCGTCATCGACCGGCGTGGGTCGATGATATAGCAAAGCGAGTCGTTAAGGAAGGAGAGCGTCGTACCGAGCGTGTCGATATCTACCATCGTTTGATGTGAACTTATCATATCGTTTGATGTGAACATCTCCCATTGCTCGATATAGTTAGATTGCTCCGTTCCTCGTAATGACGACGCGCTTATCTCTGTTGATTGCAGCTCGCTCGTTAATAAGGGCAATGATATTAGAATCAGAAACTTGTGGAACAGCCCCCTTGTCATCGTCTTCGTATGTTTTCTATCTTTCGACCAACCTTTCATCACTGTCATACTCTCCTTTCTCATTGATTATTGCGTCATAGAGGGCATTGGCTACCTCGCGCCCGCCTCGAAAACTAAGATGTGTGTAATCCTTACTCGCCCAGTTTGAGTTGACGTACTTGACCATGCTGTCCTGACCGCCCATAGCAGCAAAGATGCTCCAGAAAGCCACTTCAGAGTTCTTAGCCGTCTGCCTCTGTGCGCGTAGCAGTGAAAGCACCGCCGGCATCGTGCCGTAGCCGCCGCTTCCACGCTTCTGACTGCGGTCGGATACTCCCAAAAGCAGTATATCCGAGCCTGAAAAACAGTCCTGTATATGTTCTATCACCGCAACCATGCGATTGCGATACCAGCCGTAATCAAGCATATCCTCGTTCGCTACATTCAGTCCGTATTGCAGGATGATAAGGTCGTAAGGACGTATGTACTGCAACTCGCGGCAACTCTCTACGTCAAGCTCCGACATCACAGTGCCGGAGTTGCCACGTAACGAAAAGTTATCTACAACGACGCCCTGATTGTCTTCCAGCGCGATGCCTAACGCCTTCAACCCCGCCGCATTATTAAAGGTTATCGCGCCTTTAGTGAAGTTACCCTTTATCTCGTATTGCGTTACCTTGTCGGTAGCCGGCAGCTTGTGAGTCGAAGTCTCATCCTCACATTTCAGTATCAGGTCGGTCGTTATACTTTCGGAATAAATGAATTTCAGCGACGACACCTCGCGCAGGTCGGAGTACATATCGACGGTCTGAAAGCTGATTGAAGCGACGTTTGCCTTAGGTTCAAATACCATGCCCGAAAGTACGTACTTGCGGCTCTTGTCCTTGATTATCGAATATGATTTCCAGCCGTCGGCGCTCTGCTTAATCGTCGGACGATACTGCGCTACAACCGACTCAACCGGCACGAATCCTACGCCCCGTCCGCCAAAGCGTTCCTGCATCCGAGCGCGAAAGTCGGCTACCACAATATCGCCTTCAATAAATGAATCTCCGAGGAAAGCAATGCGCACCGGCCGTCCAAGATTGCGTATATTGTTCAAGGCTGCAAAAAACCGCCTCAATCCCGTCCGACTCGTAGTGAAATCTTCAATATTAGTGTTTGCCGCAGATTTATCGTCCTTGTCCTTGTCCTTGTTAGACGCCTTCGCCGTCTTGCTTTCCTGATTGTCGCTGACTGTTTTGTCCTTTTGATTTTGAGCGTCCGAGTTGTTTGCGTTATTCGCGGTGTTTGTGTTGTCGGTTCGCTTATCCGGCTTGGTTTCCGAATTATCCGGCTGTGGCGCCGGCATCGCCTCTTCCTTAGGCAGATTGAACGTTACAACGTCCTTACTGACTGCCGCCGACGCTGCTTCTGCGCTTGCTTTTTGTACTTTCGCACCTGCAATCGCCGCCTCGTCTATCGCTACCTCTTCTTGCTCTGTCGTCAACTCTAAACCGTTCTCATCATCTGTCTCGCGTATGTCAGCAAGCAAATCGACCTTTTTAATCTCTATCTGCCTGACCTTATCGGGCAAACCGTAGAACAGCAAGTTAACCACCAGAGCCACTAATAAGATGATAGCGAATCTGTTCGCATAGTTTTCTTTCTTCTTTTTAGTGAGCATTCCTTAGTTTTTAGCTGACCTCTATGTCAGCTGTTTGCGCCCACAAAAGTACTGTATTTTTCCTGATAAACAACAATTATTTTCATATATTTTTTTCAACACCATGATATATGATTGAATATTAAAGTCGTAGGGGCTGGGCTTGCCCCTGCCCTTGCCCAAATTAATACATTCGATTAATTTTTCGTATCTTTGTCGCAAAAATATTTAGATATGGCATTAAGAAATTTACCAATTGGAGTACAGTCGTTCGAGAAAATGCGCAAGGATGACTATGTATATGTTGACAAAACGGAGGCTATCTATCGAATAGTTACCGGAGGCAATATTTATTTTCTGTCTCGACCGCGTCGTTTCGGAAAATCGCTTACCGTAAGCACGCTCGAAGAACTGTTCAAAGGCAATAAGGCGTTGTTTGAAGGTCTCTATATCCATGATAAATGGGACTGGACGAAGCATTATCCGGTCATTCGGATAGATTGG